>JAJDNR010000047.1 GCA_022340565.1 Desulfofustis sp. | reverse complement strand
AAGAGATCGTACCGTTGGCGGAATCGATTTGGACAGGTTTGAAGGATACCTGCCGCTTCTGCATGTCAATGAATCCTGCCGCGTCGATCACCAGCCGCTCGTCGCGATAGGTTTTTCCCTGCTGCTCCAGAACGAACTGTTCGATGTCCTGATGCAGGGACAACAGATCGATCTGTTCGGGGGAGTAGTCCAGTTTCAGCGAGGTTGTTTCCATGCCGCTGAACGACAGGTCCGGGGGCAGAAGCTCCAGGCTGTTGAGAAAAGCCGCCAGCCTGCTCAGATCGGTTTCGCCGGTAAAGCTTATCCCATTCACCGTGCGGCTTGAAACATCGAGTGCAGCAGCCTGGAAATTGCCGCTCCCCAGCCAGCTCTGATACGTCAGTGCCGGTTGCCCCAAGCCGGCGATACCGCCATCATCGCCAAGCATGACTTCGCTGCGGCCCCGAATTTTCAGGGTACTCTCGGGAATCAGGTGATTCCTGCCGTTTTTGACGATGAGCTTCGGGAAATCAACGACCAGATCGTCGATGAGAAACCGCCCGTTTTCACCTGAAACCTTGAATCTGAAATGCGACCCGCCATTCAGATCAAAGGTCTCTGGAAGCACATCAAGGCTCTTGAGCATGATGCTCAGATCCTTCAGCGTGAGCTGACCGTCGGCCGCAAGCTCACCGATCGTCTGGATCCCTCGGTCGGCATCAAACCTGATGTCATGGGCCGACAGCGATCCCTGCCCCAGCCAGGATCGATAGTTCAGCGTCGCCGCTGCAGCCCCTCCGAAAACAAATTCACGGGAAACCAGCAGATCGGAATCGACTTCCAGCATCAGCGGCGTCTGCGGGATGATGACCGCTTCGCTCTGTTTGAGGGTGAGTCTGTCGGTGTTGAGTCGAGCCGTCAGGCCAATGGTTGAATCGTCCTTCCGTCGGGCTTCAACAGACAGGGCGAGAAGCCCTGCCGCCTGGAAGTCCTGTAGGGCAATGAATTGAGAAATTTCACTCAAGGCCTTGCCGAGATCTGCCTGCAGTGACAGCCGCAGATCATCGAGGCTGCCTTGCCCCTCTCCGGTGAGAAAGGATGATTGAACTGAAAAGTGTTCCAGGCTGAGGCCGGATGTTCCCTGCCGACCCTTGAGCTTGAAGGCAAACGGTTCGGCCAGGGAGATCTTGGTGGTATCGCGAATGCCGGCCAGGCTTTCAACCAGAGCGTCGGCACTGAATTGATTTTCTCCCTGAGCGGAGTGCGCCTCGGCCTCGATGGCCAATACTCCATCGGTAATCTGCAGATCCTCCTGCAGGTTCAGGGTGTGAGGCAGCTGCCCGGCCACGGCAGGCAGATCCACACGAAGATCGGTAGTGAACTGCACGGCACCGTCTGCGGCTACTGTCGCGGCGAGGCTTCCGGCGGCCAGCGGTGAGGAGAGTTCCAGTGATGACAATTTCACGGAGCCGAGATCCGTTGATGCGGAAAACACGATCGATGTCTTTTCCAGAAACGGATGGTCCTCACCCAGCGGTCCGCCGGAAAGTTCGAGATCGGACAGATCGATGGTACCGTCAATGCCGATATGGTCGGCCGGAGAACCGTTGAAGGACAAGTTGCTGTCAAGGATGCCGCTGCCTGTTGGTGATGCGGTAAATTGGGCCGCCAGATCAAGAATCTGGGAGATGTCCCACTGTGCGATCGCGACATCGCCAGCCAATTGAAGGGAGCCCACTATCGTATCCGCCGGCTGCAGGACCGCCGTTCCGTCAACGGAAGCCGTACCGGTCCCTTCCGGGGAGGAGAGAGCCAGTGAATAGGCAATATCATCGGACAATGAGGGAATGTCGATCTCGGCATTGATGCCGGTGGCCACAGGATCGATATCATGCCCGTGGCTGAGGAACACGGATCCTTCCCGAATCAGCAGATGACCGCGTATCGGCGGCAGCGGGACCGGCCCTGATCCGGGAGCGGTCCCCGTATCGGCTTGACCGGACTGAGCATCACCTGCCGCGGTCCTGCCGGTCTCGGAAGGTTGGCCGGGCGTCGTGTCATCTGCTGCCGGGCCGGGAGCAGTGATCTGAATAACCGGTCGGGAAACCGTTACCGTCCCCAGGTCGCCCCGATCCAGCAGCAGGGAGATCAGGCCCTTTGCGACCGTGACTTCTGCGGTGTCGACCTCTATTCCTGCCTCGGTGTCGCTGTAGTGAATGCCCGCAATGTTCTGGCCGCCGAACCAGCTCAGAGACCAGCGGTCGACAGCGACCGCACCGGGGATGTGCGGAGCCGCCGCGCCGAGGGCTCGCTCCTTACCCCACTGACTCGACATGATCGCCGGCAGCAGTGCGAAAAACAGGATGACTATGGCAGTGATTACACCAGTTATGTAGATCCACCTGCGGCTCGTTCCGGTTTCAGCTGCTCCCATGATATCGACCCCAGTTATTATTTTGGTGTGTGAACGGATCCAGCCAGGCGATCCGATCTCAGGCTATAGCGTAAGATAAACAGGGTTACAATATACTCAAACGGTAATTCTGCTTGACAACCAGTAAAACGAAGGGGATCGCGCTCAGTGCACCCCGGAACTGGCAGCTCGGGCGCATCGGATGCATAAATCGATCACAACCTTCAGAGTTACCATAACTGCAAATTGCAGCAGCGAAGAAAACCCCTTCCAGTCTGGATCCGCCTCGGTCCCTGCGTTGGGGGGTGCTGGCAGCAGGGGTCGATCGAAACCGCTTCAGGTTCTGGGGCGCGTGTTCCCAGGCTGAGCGAATCAGGAAAAAAATAACTTCATCACATTGATTTTTGGTGGTGCCGTCACTACATAAGCTGGTGTGGGTATGGGATTCAAAGCGCCTTGTTTGAGCTCGGTTAGATTGCTGTTTGATTGCATTCTGTCGCGCTGTTGAAGATTAAAGGCCCCCTTGATAGCGTGGGATTGTGGTTCAAGATCAAGGCGGGCAATACATGGTCCCACAGTCGTTTCGTTGATGTTCCGAGGATAACATGTTCCTGCGCAACGCCGAGGTTGGGTCAAAAGACAATTTTTCAAGGCAGCCTCAAGGACCAGAGAATCCATAACCCGCTGATTTATCAGAACTGACGCCGCTGCCATTGAATTCCCCATGCTGCAGGAAGCATCAATGGCGCGTTCCCTCAATGTCATGCCTAAAGGAGGTAGTTATGACGACAAGTCCCATGCAATATCTCGATAAAGCGATGGAGAAGGTACGTGATCTCGGCCTGATCCCGGAAGATGCATCTTCCCGAACCGATCCCATGGTCGCGCTGCTGAACCAGTTGACCGGTATTGACGAGGAACGGGTCATCGCGATCAGCCGAACCCTCAGCCAGGCCTCATTTTTCAACGATGTGGTGCGGGAGCAGGTGCAGGCAATGGACATCAGCGACCGCTATGAGGACATCACCAACGCGTTCAACTCGATACGCGATGACGCCAAGAACATGGTCGACCAGCTCGACGACGGCAAGATCGGCACCTTCGAGCGGATCTCGAACATCTGGATGAAGGCGACCCGGGGAGATATCGCCGATCGCTTCGACAAGATCAAGGACACCTACCTCGAGGTGACCGATGCCACCCAGGATCAGATCCAGCGTGAGCAGGCGATTCTCGACGCCTACCAGGATTTCAGGGGCGCTTTGAAGGAATCGGAGATTCAGGCCCTGGAACTGCTGAAAAAGGCCGATGAACTGCTCAAGGCCTCCCAGGCAGAGGTACAGAAAGCGATGCAGGCGGTCGAGGGGTTCCAGGGCGAAGACCCGGCGCAACGGGCGCGCCTGGAGATGGCCCGTGACGAAGCTGTTCGAGCCTTGCAGACCACCGAGAAGAAGTACCAGCTGGCCAAGGATCTCTCCGATAATCTGACGATCAGCTACAATACCTCGGAGGTGGTCATGGCCCGCCTGTTGCAGACCACCAACGTCAAGGAACGGGTCTACTCGCAGGCGGTCACCTTCTTTTCAACCAACGAGACGGTGCTGACGGCACTGACCGCCTCTTTCACCGGCATGTTCGGACTGCACGAGAGTACCCAGACGGTCGAAGCCATGAAGGAAGGGGTAAGCAAGTCTCTGGAGGTGCTCGCCGAGGTGGGTGGTGAAATCCAGGAAGCTGCCGTGCGAGCCGGTTATGGCCCGACCATCCGCGCTGACGCGGTGAAGAAACTGGTCGATTCGGTGGTTAATTTCCAGGAGAAGTCCCGAGAGATTATTGAAGAGATGCGGGTCCAGAGTACCGCCAACGCCAACGAGATCCGCACCGCCGTCGAAGACGGGAAGCGGCGCATGGCCCGGCTCGCGGAAAGCGGCAGGGCATTGGCCGCTGAAATGACATGAGCAGCGAAAACGCGACACCAGGAAGCCGGCAGCCGCTGGACGAGGTGATGCTGGCCATGGACGTGGTCGACACCCTGCGGCACCAGGAAAAAGTGGTGGCCCGCGAGCTCTCCTCCGATGCCCGGGACGAGGAGCTCAAGCAGAAGCTCAAGCGGATCTACCAGGCACAGGGCATCGATGTCTCAGAGCAGATTCTCGAGGAGGGAGTGAAGGCGCTGCAGGAGGATCGCTTCAGCTACCGTCCACCTCCTTCTGGAATCGGAGTTCTTCTGGCCCGTATCTACATTAGTCGGAGCCGCTGGCTGGCGTGGGCAGGCGGACTGGCCATAGTTTGTCTGATCGCCGTTTTTGCCTATCAGGTCATGGTGATCAGACCACGAGAAGCCCTGCCCGGGCAGATACAGAGCCGCTACGAACTCGTTCTCGAGAAAGCTGAGTCCGCGGCTGGAAGAAACGCTGCCGAGGCCATCCACGCCCAAGCCGAAAGCTTCCGCCGCGCCGACGATGCCGAAGGGATGCAGCAGGCCTTGGCGGCCCTCGACGAGCTTGAGCGAAAACTCGACCAGACATACACGTTGCAGATCGTCTCACGCCCCGGTGAACGTTCCGGGGTCTGGCGCATTCCTGACATCAACTCGTCGGCCCGAAATTACTATATCATCGTCGAGGCGATTGACGAGTCGGGGAACGTTCAGCCGGTAACAATAACCAACGAGGAGACCGGCAAAACGGAGCAGGTGTCGATGTGGGGGGTACGGGTGGACGAATCGACCTTTCAGGCAATCGCCGCCGACAAACAAGATGACGGCATTATTCAGAACAACGTATTCGGCCGCAAAAAGCGGGGTTATCTGGAGCCGGAATACCTGATGCCAACTCCGGGCGGGTTCATCACCTCCTGGTAAATATCAAGCATTGAGCGCGCACCATGATCAGCGGACAACAGACCCTGGCCTCCATCGATTCGACCATCCAGCAACTGAGAGGACAGATAGCCGAGACTGAGGAGCGAATTGCCGGATACGCCACCCGGAAACTCGAACTTCAGCAGCGGGAGATCGAGCAGTTCCGGGAGTTAAGCCGGCTGCGGCTTGAGGTTCTGGCCGGTAAGCCCCCCATCACCTCCTCGTCGGATACCGATCGAACGGTCAGCGACCTGCTGGCTCGACGACAAGATCGTATCGGCCGTGCCCGGGATGAAATGGCAGCTATCGAGCAGCGGCGCCTTGAACTGGAGGAGCGGCGAAAAAAGCAGGCGCTCGTCGTCGAACAGGCTGCTCATGCCATTGACGAGGCCGAGAGCAAAACCCAGCAGCGATTGCAGGATGAGCCGGAGTATCAGCGCCAGCTGCAGGCCCTGGAGGATATTGAACGAACCCTGCAGCACGCGGACAGTAAAGCAAGCCGCTGGGAAGAGGAGCTCGAGACCAAGGGCAGCCCCTACCGCAACGACTCCCTGTTCATGTATCTCTGGAACCGGGGGTACGGCACCCCCGATTATAAAGGCTGGGGACTTACCCGCTGGCTGGACACCAAAGTCGCCGGTTTGATCCGTTACTCCGAAGCCAGAGTCAACTACAGCAAGCTGCAGGAGATCCCGCTGAGGCTGCGAGAGCACGCAGAACGCATCGATGAACAGGCCAGAGAGCAGCACCAGAAACTCAAGGCCCTCGATGACGAGGCTCGAGAAGCAGACGGCATCACCCGGCTTGACCGGGAATTCGAGCAGCAGGAAGCAGCCTTGGACGCCATCGATGCAGAGGTCGAGAAGGTCATCGCTGAGCAGCGGAATCATGAACAACTTCTTGCCGATTACGCCGCCGGCAACGATCAGGACTACCGGGAAGCTATCGATTATCTGGCAGCCGAGCTGCGCCGTGACAGCCTGCAGGAGCTGCGGCGCTGGGCCCTGGACACCCCCTTCCCCGAAGACGATCTGGTGGTCAATCGCCTGCTGGAACTGGAGGAGGATGAGCGGGAACTGGAAGCCGGAATCGCCGAATTCAAGAAGGCGCTGGCCGGCCAGCAGAAGCGGCTCGACGAGCTCGAGGGTCTGCGGACGGATTTCAAGCGCAAGCGCTATGACAGCACGGGCACCGGGTTCACCGATACTGCTCTGATCCTGGCCACCTTGGGAAATCTTCTCAACGGCGTGATGACCAGAGACGCGTTCTGGCGGGTTTTAGAACAACAGCGGCGTCAACAGCGGCATCGCGCCAATCCGGATTTCGGCTCCGGCGGCTTTGGCCGGGGATCGACCTGGGGCAGCCCGATGCGCTTTCCCAAGCCATCGGGCGGAGTATTCGGGGGCGGCAGAGGGGGCTTCCGGATTCCTTCCGGACGGTCCGGCGGCGGTTTCAGAACTGGCGGGGGCTTCTGAAATCGATCAATGCGCTCTGTCCTGAGAGCCCCCCTTCAGGAGTTATTAACTTCAGATTAAGGAGGTCAACGATGGCTGGTTTTATGGATATACTGGGAACGATGATGCAGCAAGGGATGGCGCAGTCCGGCGGTAAGCGGATGTCGAGCGCGCTCGGTGGGCGCAGTGGTCTGGAAGACCTGCTGGGCGGTCTTGGCCAGATGATGGGCGGAGCCCGGACCGGCCAGGCACCGGCAGCAGCGGCTTCAGGCGGAATGCTCGGCGACGTGCTCGGCCAGCTGGCCAATAACAAGGTGGCCGTGGGAGGTCTCGGGGCCCTGGCAGGAGCCCTGCTCGGCGGAGGCGGCAGCGCTGCCCGCGGGGCAATTGGCGGAGGCGGACTGGCCATGCTCGCTTCGCTGGCGTTCTCCTCTCTGCAGAAAGCGGGTCAGCCCATGGCCCAAGCGCCCCGGGCTCTACTCGAACCCCAAAATGAGGAGGAACGACAGACCCTGGAAAACGATGCCGAGGTGATAGTCAAGGCGATGATCAACGCCGCCAAGGCTGATGGCCGGATCGACCAGCGGGAAGTCGAGAAAATCATAGGCAAGCTGCAGGAAGGCGGGTTGACGGCGGAAGAAAAAGAATTCTTCCTGACCGAGACAAAAAAAGCAGGAAATCTCAAAGATATTGCGGCGTCTGTCGGTGATGACATCGAACTGGCGGCAGAGGTCTACGCCGCCTCGCTGCTGGCCATCGAAGTCGATACTGAAGCCGAACGCGCTTATCTTAAAAAACTTGCTGGAGAACTGGGACTGAATTCCCGAATAACCGATCACATCGAGCGAACCCTGGGAGTCGCTGTATAGGGTAACCACACGAATGTGACTGAAGCGGAGGATATTGCTATGGGCCTTTTGAGTTTTGCCAAAGATATCGGAAAGAAATTGTTCAACCGTGAAGAGGACGCCCCGGAAAAAATAACTGCATACATCGAGGAGGACAATCCCGGTGTCAGCAATCTGGAGGTAGACGTCAAGGACGGGGTGGTGACCCTGTCCGGTGAAGCGAAAAGTGCCGAGGCACTGGAGAAGACCATGTTGATGGCCGGCAACGTGAAAGGGGTGACCGAGGTGCGCTCCGACAACGTGGTCGCGCCCGAATCTACGGAAAAGGTAGAGTATTACGAGATCGTCTCGGGCGATACCCTGTCGGCAATCGCCCAGAAATACTACGGGAAGGCCTCTGCGTACCCGAGAATATTCGAGGCCAATCGTGAGGTGATCAAGGATCCCGACAAAATTTACGTGGGGCAGAAAATCAGGATTCCGATGGACTGACCGATCTTTCCCTTCCACATGGCACTGGTTCAGGTGGTGGAGCTGAACCGGTGCGACAGGGGAAAAACAGCCAAACCTGTCGGCAGCTTTGAACGTTGCGGCGTTTGTTTCGAAATCAGGGCGTGCATGGACATCGTGCTGCAGTCATAGCCAGCAAATGTCATGGATAAGAGCTTGTGCGCACCCCGGGGCTTCGACCGGAAACCAATTTATCAGGGCAGCTTTCGGCTGCGGACACATTGCTCGGGCGCTGGTGCATTTCCAGGTTTGATTCTGAATTATTGCGGGGCAACGCTGTCCAGAAATCCGTGAATACCTGAACAACCCCTTCATTCCGGCAGCTCTCGGGCCGGAGGACGCACCGTATTGAACCTGCTGAAGCCGACAATCTCCGGGCAAGCCAGACTGTGCCTCTGTCCTGCTTGTCCTGCCGCATGAAATCAGGTGTAGAAGCCTTAAAGCCCATCTTCAATCCCCATTGCGGTGAA
>JAJDNR010000045.1 GCA_022340565.1 Desulfofustis sp. | reverse complement strand
GATAGAACAGGCGCTTGAAATGCTGAAGGCCGGACGAATCGATCTCTTTGTCGTCGGAACCCAGATAGAGAATCTGGAGGTGATGAAACGAAACGACCACAGCACCATCAAACGCGTCGGAATCGTCGAAACGAAAACACTCTACCCGTGGCTGCACACGCGTCACAAAGACCTCGTCAAGCCTCTGGCTGAGACCTTGAAAGCGCTGAAGGCCGAAGGATTCAACGGGCTCCCTCCGGTCGATACCGACAGAGAACCTAAATGAACCGGTTTCAGAAAATCTTTCCCCGGATAAACCGTAATCCCCTCACCTACCGAACCCTTGGCTATGTCCTGCTGTGTACGACCGCCTTTGCGGTGCTGTCGACCGCTATTCAGCTCTATGTCGAATATCGAAGAGACATCGCTAACCTCAACGAAAACATTGAGCTGATCGAAAAGAGCTACCTTCCCTCCATATCCGCCTCCGTCTACAAGGTGGACACCGACGCATTGATGCTGCAGCTCGATGGGGCCCTGAAACTCAGTGACATCGTATATCTCAAGGTTGATGAACAGAGAGGGAATACACTCATCGAAACCTCGGCGGGGAATCTCGACGCCACAAACCTGATCAGCCACGAATACCAGCTGATCTATTCAGACCCGTCCACTGCTCCGAGAAGCCTCGGCAGTCTTACGGTATATGCAAGCCTCAACGGTGTCTACCAGCGTCTGCTTTCCCGGGTGTTCACCGTTCTCGCCACCAATACCGTGAAAACGTTTCTCGCCTCGGCCGGTATCCTGGCCATCATGTACTGGTTGATCACCCGCCACCTGATCCAGATCAGCGATTATACCCGGAAGCTGCTGCCGGGGAAGCAGGACTCCCGCCTGACCCTTCATCGCAAACCACCGGCATCGTCAAAGGAGGATGAACTGGATCAGCTCGTGGTTTCGATCAACGCCTTTCAGGACAGGTTGCGTGAGGATGGCGCCCGTCGCGAGGCCTATGAGGAACGGCTGCGCCAGGCCGAACAGAAATACCGGACCGTCGCCCTATTTCACGGATCTTCGATATTTCACGGAAAAATCACAGCAGGTGCCCCCTGCACCCGTCTTTCCAGTAGAAATTTATTATCACAAAAACAGGTATTTACGATATTTTATCCAGATTTTTACAGATTGGAATCGATTTTGTAACTATAGTTTTAGGCCGCCGATACAAACATGCCAGATCCGGTGTGCAACTTTACGGGGAGCGTTGGGCGACGTGGTCCTAATCTGCATGAAGATGAAGGCTCTTCCTGACAAGAAAAAGCGATTGCTGCTGACCATTGAGTCGCTCATCAGTGAGATAAGATGCGAACATGGCTGTTTGCATGCAGCGCACTACCAGCGAGTCGGAAGTGAGCATGAATTTCTTCTTGTGGAAGAATGGCTGAGCTCGGAGGACACTGAAGCCCATCTGCAATCAGATGCGTTCATGGTCCTGCGAGGCACTGCAGGCCTTCTTTCACAACCACTGGAACTCACCATGTACTCGGTGGAACACAAGGAAATGGCGGCCTTTTGAGCTGTCTGGTGAAAGCACAAATACGTTGTCCAAGGTATTTGAGCTTTTTTCAACAAGTGGTGAGTTGTTTGTGCCTGGAGCCGACTGGCTTCCGTCACATAGACCATACTGGGGTCAAGGGGACAGCGGCGGTTGGCGCCGGTGTCGACATGAAAACCTGGTAGCGCTGCGATCTCAGCAGCACAAGATAAATCTGTAGGGAAAGGAGTAAACCCCATGAAAAGAATCAGACACCTTGCAATAGCCGGGTTGTGCTCGCTGGCATGGCTGCTGTCCATGTCGGCTGCCGTGGCACTGGCCGCCGAACCACTCCCGTCCTGGAACGACGGCCCGGCCAGGCAGTCCATCCTGGACTTCGTGAAACAAGTGACGACCCCGGGGTCGGCCGACTTCGTACCCGTTTCGGAGCGCATCGCCACCTTCGACAACGACGGCACCCTATGGTCCGAACAGCCGATGTATTTCCAGCTGTTCTTCGCCCTCGACCGGGTCAAGGAACTCGCTCCCCAGCATCCCGAGTGGCAGAACACCGAACCCTTTGCCTCGCTGCTCAAGGGCGACGTGAAGGCGGCCCTGGCTGGGGGTGAGAAAACCATACTCGAGATCATCATGGCCACCCATGCGGGCATGACCACGACGCAGTTCGAAGCGATCGTCAAAGCCTGGATCGCCGCGGCGAAACATCCCAAGACCGGCCGCCTCTATACCGATATGGTCTACCAGCCGATGCTCGAGCTGCTGGCCTACCTGCGCGACAACGGGTTCAAGACGTTCATCGTCTCCGGCGGCGGCATCGAGTTCATGCGTCCCTGGACCGAGGCGGTCTATGGCATCCCCCCCGAGCAGGTGGTAGGAAGCAGCATCAAGACCATGTTCGAGATGCAGGGCGGTGAACCGGTGCTGGTGCGGCTGGCGAAGATCGATTTCATCGACGACAAGGAAGGCAAACCGGTCGGCATCAACGCCCACATCGGCCGCCGGCCGATTGCCGCCTTCGGCAATTCCGACGGTGATCTGCAGATGATTCAGTGGACCACCTCCGGAGCCGGCGCCCGCTTCGGCTTACTGGTCCACCACACCGACGGTGAACGCGAATGGGCCTATGACCGCGAGTCGCATATCGGGAAGCTGGATAAGGCACTGGACGAGGCTCAAACACGGGGCTGGACTGTGGTCGACATGAAGCAGGACTGGAAGGTAATCTATCCCGCTGCGCAATAGCTCAATGACGGGCGGCCTCGAGGATGTTCCGCTCAGGCTCGACCCAGACCCGCCGATGCCGGCCGTACATGGAGAAACAGCCGGCATCGGCGAACAGCGTTGTTGCGCCGCCTGTGTGATCGAACTTGATCGAACTGAAGAATGATAGGATGCACCGGCCGGTCGATCCGGGGACATGAATCATGGCATGAACTGTATTCAGGCCTGCCCCTCCTCAGTTTTTTATCACCTGCGATGGGAATCGTGGTGATTCATGTTTTTCCATCTGCCGCAATCTATCTGCACTGCTCGAATTCGTTTCCCGAACCTGATCTCCTGTATTGATCCGCACTATGGCCATAGAGCGGCGGCCAACAAGACCGGTTCAAATCCCGTCTCCTGCACCGGTGGAAACATCTGGGAAGTGCGTGCCGCAGGCGCTCGTCGCGCTTCCTAAAATGGATGTATGGGGTCCGGTGCTCTGGTTCGGCTTTGATCACACGGAACATGAAGATTGTCTTGCTGTGATAACGCAGAATATTGTAAATGTGAGAGCTGTGTACGAATCCCCAAAATAAAAACCTGTTGGCAATCCAAACTATCTGAGATTTCTACCCAGGATACCTACACAAAAAGTTGAAGTATGGAATTCTGATGGTAACCAAACGAAATCATACTCCTCGCTCGCGTTTGCCGAGCCTGTTCATCTTTATCGTTTTTCTTTTCTGGCAGGTTACAGGTTCCACAGGGCAGGCCGAAAATCGGCTCCAGGCTCAGCAGAACCTTTCCTTTCCGGAGGAGCAATCCCATGCTCTAGATAGCCGCATGGTCGTGATTGACGGCCGAGCGCTGTTCCGTCTGGTTGGTATTCCATCCTATCCAGCAAAAAAGAGAGCCGAAAAAACCGTTGAGCGAATCAAGCAGCTCGCCGAAGACCCGTCGTTTGATCCGAATAGCCTCGTCGTGGGAGAAAAAGATGGTGTTTACACGATCTTTGGAAACGAGCTGGCCATCGTCAGAATCACTTCTGCAGATGTGCTGCTGGAAGGAGATTTTTCACCTGAAGCCTTTGCCGACAAGGTCGTAAAAAAGCAGATCGCCAGAGCCATCGAAAATTATCGATACGAGCGATTACCTGAGACCATCAAACTTAATGTCATAAAGGCCCTCGTCAGAACCTCGGCACTCGCCGTTATCCTGCTGCTGCTTTTCTGGAGTTTTAAAATAACCGACAAGCTGCTCGAACAGCACTTCAAAAGGAAGATCGAAAACCTCGAATCGAAATCAAAACGAATTCTCAAGGCCCAGCAGGTATGGAACGTCCTGAAACTGGGCATCCGGTTTACGAGAGTCGTGATCGTGCTTTTCCTGATCTATTTCTTTTTCAACTTTGTGCTTGATCTCTTCCCGCGGTCCCGTTTCATCGCCAACACCCTGCTCAGCTATACCATAGACCCCCTGCGGACCCTATGGCACGCTTTCCTGGATTATCTGCCCAGCCTGTTTTTCCTGATCATCATCTTTATTCTTTTCCGTTATCTGATCAGGGTTGCCAAGGCCTTTTTCAATCAAATCGACCGCGGGCAGCTGAAGATTTCCGGTTTTGATACGGAGTGGGCTCTGCCTACCTACCGGATTATTCGGATTCTCCTCGTCATTTTAGGAGTTGTGATCGCCTACCCGTACATTCCGGGGTCCGGATCGGATGCGTTCAAAGGCATTTCCATTTTTGCCGGCGTGCTTCTGTCGCTGGGATCCTCATCACTGATCGCCAACATCATTGCCGGCTATACGATGACCTATCGGAGAGCCTTCAGGGTTGGGGATCGGGTGAAAATCGGGGCCTATGTCGGCGATGTCATGGACGTACGCCTCATGGAGACCCACCTGCGGTCGCTCAAGAATGAAGAAATCGTCATTCCGAATTCCCAGATTCTCAGCGGTGAAGTTACCAACTACAGCAACCTCGCCATCAAACAGGGGCTGATCCTGCACACGACTGCAGGAATTGGTTATGAAGTTCCCTGGCGCCAGGTGAAGGCCATGCTGCTGATGGCCGCCGAGCGTACCGAAGGAATCAGGAGAAAACCTGAGCCGTTTGTACTGGTGAAAGAGCTTGGTGATTTCGGGGTCGTCTACGAGCTCAACGTATTTTGCCGCAACGTTGAAAAAATGAACCAGATCTATTCAGATCTGCACTGCAACATACAGGATGTATTCAACGAATACGACGTGGCCATCATGACTCCCCATTACGTTGGCGACACTGAAGAGCCGAAAACCGTTCCCAAGGACAAGTGGTACGCTTCACCTGCCCAGCCGCCGGCCAAATAAAATGGGAAATTGAATAATCTAGAATTTTTCTTCCAAAATATTATAAATTCGTCCTATTTCCCTCGCATTTTGCCAATCGATGTTCTCTTTTATCAGCCTGATATACCATGACTATTAAAAGATCATACATACAGGCTACCTTGAAAAATTGTCTGTTGGCCCAAACGCTCTGTTGCCCAAGAACATTTTATCCTCGGAATACCAGCCATATGCCTGCGGGAACCGTAAATTACGCGCCTTAATCCAGACCCAAAATCCCTAATGTTCAAGGCAGCCTGCATTTCTGCTGGCGCCAATATTGCAAAGAAAAAGCTTGATATCTTTTTCTTTGATTGCCCCATTTCGCATAATTAAGCTGGTCGAGAGAGGACCTCGGAATGAAAACCAAGGAATTCAGGGTACAGGATAACCGTCTGCTCTTCAAATGTCCCTGTTGTGGTAAGAGAAGAAACTACACCCTGCTCAATGTCAGGAGAAAAAATATAAAATGTTCCGAGTGCGGGGAGATAACGAAATGTGTATTTAACCGAAGACCAGAGCTTAGAGAAAGACAAAGTGGTTTATTAACCCTCACGACCAGGGAAGGGAAAGAAATCGAAGTAATGCTGCGTGACATCTCCTCGAAAGGAGTCGGTTTTGAAGTTCTCAAAGGCAAGGACTTGAGAGCTTTGAAGAAGAAGCAGGACATATCAGTCACCTGCAGCTGGAATCCAAGAATGTTCCGAAAATCTCGCTTCAGAGTTCAGAACATTAATGGTTTGCGGGTAGGAGCTATGGTGAAAAGATGATTGTGTTTGGCCTGAGAACATCGATCGGCAATATCAAAAGCAATGGATAAGAAAATTCAGATTCAGGTCAGATTATTGACGCTTTTGGGTTGGCCTCTATGTACAGCTTTTGCGAGAGCGGCCCAATCCATACAGAGCGCCATAAGTCCATTCCATACCATCAGGCTGCGTTGCTCGCTGCGGTGCCTGCTCACAGCGCTACCAGGCTGCTCCGCCGGCTCCTCGCTCGCGCCGCGCCCGAATGGGCACCCTGAACTTATGTCGCTCTGTAAGGAAAGCGAACGGTTGCTAATCGAATTTGCCGAGTTGCCGCTTGAATGTAAACTCGGCTGGGTCAACAACCAGACTGTCCCAGGCTCCTTCAATATTACCGCCAAGGGCAGAAAATGGTGACGAGACCACGAAAACCAGGGTGCCGCCCAATAGAGCCACCAAACCCAGAGGTCGGCAGATAACAAGATCAATCGTCATGGTCATTGGATCGTATTTCCCTTCTGGATTGTCGGTGGCTGCTGCGCCGATTTCCCAGGATATCGGGCCCAGGATGAGTGACGATATCAGGAAGAATGAAGCGATCGTTTTTTTAAGCCTGGACATGTACTCACCGTTTCCAAAAATGTCCTGCGTTTCCCTTGAGCGTGGGGTGTGTTCTGTTTGCCATCCTGCCTGACTGTCCCCTCGGTCTCTATGAAGCTTGGTCGAAATTTTCTGCTGTCCCGAATTGGGAACTGATGAAACGCGGCTGATGAAAGCAACGACCAACTCGAGCAGCTTAGCTCTTTTTTGATGTTATGGTTTGGAATGACGAAATCTGTCGCTTTACCTTCTTGCTCTTGCACTTCGGACAACTAATCTTCTTCTTTGTATAATCCGAGATCTTCATTTCCAGAGAAAAATCTCGATCACATTTTTCACATCTATAGTCGTATACAGGCATCGGCGACCTCCTTCATTGAAGTTGACCTAGAATGAATGAACCCCGGTGTTTTTGACCTCCTGCCGTCTACCTATCACTATTATAATACCAAATCGATTTAGAACATAGATCCGTTTTTCACCCAGGGCAGGCGATGAGCCACGGACGGCAGCCAGAAATCCTGGAGGTTATGTTGAAGGTGGCCTTCTGTTTGTGCCGACATGATACAAACACATCTGTTCAGACTCTATCGGACAAAAAAAAACCGCATTCACTAACTGAAGCGGGTTTGAGAAACTTTATCGGACACTGTCGCACTGCTGTATGGCGGAGGAGCAGGGATTCGAACCCTGGGTGGAAGTCGCCCCCCACAACGGTTTTCGAGACCGCCCCGTTCGACCGCTCCGGCACTCCTCCGCTCAGGACATGCCATTCATACCCGCAACGCCGCTTTGTTTCAAGTGGATAATGCAAAACCTGCGGGAACGCAGCCAAGAGCTGTTGTCTGGAAAGGTGCGGCCTGTCCCCTTCCGCTGAATTCCGGGGAAAAGGCGGAAATGGCACCGCCGGCACCGCTCTGTGGCCGCTAGGTTGGAGGCCGCTTCTCCTGCAGACCGTAGAAGCGCCGGTTCACCGCACTCCCCGACAGATAACCCATCATCGTGTAGACCAGCTGGGCCACCGTGAATGAGGGGCCGTGCATCCCGGCAAGCGGCGCGTATTCGACCACGTCGAAACCGATGCAGATGCGCTGGTTCAGAATTTTCTCGACCAGCCACAGCGCCTGGTACCAGCTGAGACCGCCGGGAACCGGAGTGCCGGTCGCGGGCATCACCGAGCTGTCCAGACAGTCTACATCGAAGCTCAAGTAGACGGAGTCGGGAAAATCCCCGGGCAAAGCGAAATCGAGACCGTCTTTCCAGAGATCCTCGCTGTCCAGAAAATAGATACCGCTGCTGAGGCGGTAGGCATGCTCTTCCTCGCAATAACTGCGGGTTCCGAACTGGCAGACGGGAATGCCGAGTTCATGGATCCGGCGCATCACGCAGGCATGGCTGTAGGGCGACCCCTGGTAGCGGTCCCGCAGGTCGGCGTGGGCATCGAAGTGGATTACCCCGAAGCGGCGGCCGGTTTTCTGCAATGCGGAAGCGACAGCGCATGAAATCGTGTGCTCTCCGCCGAGCACCACCGGGATTTTCTGCAGCCGGGCGGTCTCCGCAACGTGCGCTTCAATCCGCTTGCGAACCTGCTCCCAGCCACCCGTGCAGTCAAGCGGCGCGCAGGTGTAGAGGCCGTGTTCCGCGGGCACGTTTTTGCCGGTGAACCGCTCGAGCTGGGCGGACGCCTCCAGCACTGCTGCCGGTCCCGCGGCCGTACCGGTCCCGTAGGAAACCGAGGCCTCGAAAGGCACCGGGATCACGTGGAACAGGGCCTCCTGCGGCGCTGACGGTACGACATCGTCACCGTGAAAATTCAGATTCCGAGCTTTACTCATGCGAGCCTCCCCCGGTAGTCATCATAGCCGAAGCTGCGGATCAGGCGCGGCTCCGAATCGGCCGCCGAACAGCAATAGATCGAAGCAAGCCGCACCCCGTTGAAGGTGGTGGTCTTCACGAACGAGTAGAGGGCCATGTCGGTGAGCACGAGCCGGTCGCCCTCAGCCAGCGGCTCAGCGAACGAGTAGTCGCCGACAATGTCGCCGGCCAGGCAGGAGATGCCGCCCAGCCGGTAGGTATGCGCCCGCTCCCCCGGTTCGCCGCTGCCGATGACATGGGGACGATAGGGCATGGCCAGAACGTCCGGCAGATGGGTTTCGGCGGAGCAGTCGAGAACAGCGATGTTCATTTCGTTGTGAACCAGGTCCAGAACCCGGGTCACGAACACACCGGCATCCAGCACCACCGCCTCCCCCGGTTCCAGATAGACCTCGATATTACGGTGCCGGCGGCGGAAGTCGTCGATGGTCGCGCAGAGCAGATCGACATCGTAGTCGGCCCGGGTGATGTGGTGCCCGCCCCCGAAGTTCACCCAGGCCGCCTGCTCCAGCCAGGGGCCGAACGATCGCTCAAAGCTGGCCAGCACCCGCACCAGCACATCGGCATTCTGCTCGCACAGCGCGTGGAAATGGAATCCGGAGACACCGCTGAGATCAACCCCCTCAAGATCGTGCGGGTGAACCCCGAAGCGGGACCCCGGTCGGCAAGGGTTGTAGAGGTCAACCTCGACCTCGGAATGCCCGGGATTGACCCGCAGGCCGAGTTCGACGGCGGGTGCCCGGCGGGCGATGGCCTCCCGGTGGGTATGCCACTGGCCGATGGAGTTGAACAGGATATGGTCGGAATAACGGATCACCTCCCTCATCTGCCCGGCGGAATAGGCAGGCGCGTAGGTGTGCACCTCGCCGCCGAAATCCTCGTACCCCAGCCGGGCCTCGATCGGGCCGCTGGCGCAGACACCGTCCAGATAGGTCCGGATCAGCGGGAACAGGGCGGGCAGAGCGAACGCCTTGAGGGCAAGAAGAATCTTCGCCCCAGTACGCGATTTCACCGCCGCGAGAACCTCGCAGTTGCGCCGGACCGCATCCTCGCTAATCAGGTAGCAGGGGGTCTCCACCTGATCGATGACGGCGGCCGGAAAATCGGCGTCGAATCTGTGGGTGCCGGCGAGCATAGCAGATCGATGCATCAGTCCGGCAGGGTGCCGTCGAAGTCGACCACCTGCCACGGCAGCCCGTTTTTGTTGAGTTCGTCCATGAACCGGTCCGGGTCGAGCTGTTCGATATTGAAAACCCCTTCCCCGCGCCACACCCCCTCGACCATCATCATCGCGCCGATCATCGCCGGTACGCCGGTGGTATAGGAAATGGCCTGGGACTGGACCTCTTTGAAGGACTCGGCGTGATCGCAGACGTTGTAGAGATATGTTCGCCGTCTTTTTCCATCCCTGGTACCGTCGAAAATACAGCCGATCACGGTTTTCCCGCTGTAGGTGGCGCCCAGCGATCCGGGATCCGGAAGCAGCGCCTTGAGAAAGCGGATCGGCACGATCTTTTGCCCTTCGAACTCGACTTCGTCGATGCGGGTCATGCCGATGTTTTCGAGGACCTTCAGGTGCGTCAGGTAGGGCTGGCCGAAAGTCATCCAGAAACGGATCCGCCTGAGCCCGTCGAAGTGTCTGACCAGCGATTCCATCTCCTCGTGATAGAGGAGATAGCTCTCCCGCGGACCCACCAGCGGATAATCGAAACTGAAGTGGACGGCGCCGTCATCGAGAATCGGCGGGGTCTCTACCCAGGCTCCGTCGCGCCAGTGCCGGACCACCTGGGTGACCTCGCGAATGTTGATTTCGGGATTGAAGTTGGTGGCGAACGGGTGTCCATGATCTCCGGCGTTACAGTCCAGGATATCGATGGTCTCGATCGAATCATAGAGGTGCTTGCGGGCATAGGCGCAGAACACATTGGTCACCCCGGGATCGAAGCCGCAGCCCAGTACGGCCATCAGCCCCTTGTCCCTGAACCGGTCCTGGTATGCCCACTGCCAGCTGTACTCGAAATGGGCGGTATCCTCGGGTTCGTAGTTGGCGGTGTCGAGATAATGCACGCCGCAGAGCAGGCAGGCGTCCATGATATGCAGATCCTGGTACGGCAACGCCACATTGATGACCAACTCGGGACCGACCCGGTCGAGCAGTGCCGCCAGTTCCGCGACGTTGTCGGCATCTACCCGGGCGGTGCTGATTTCCACCCCGCACACCTGTTTCACCTCTGCGGCAATCGCTTCGCATTTGGCGAGCGTCCGGCTGGCCAGCCAGATTTCGCCGAACACCTCAGGATGCATCGCACATTTCTTGGCCACCACATTGCCGACTCCGCCGGCACCGATGATCATAATTTTCGCCATGGTTTCCTCCTTGTCGCCGACCCGTCCCGCTGCAGGGGTCATTCGCTTTCGAAATAGGTATATCCGCCCAGTCCGTCCTCGAACGAATCGAGTATGGTTCTTCGTTCACGGGGGGTGATGTGGCCCCGGCGGATGGCCTCCTCGGCGACTCGTTTGAGGCGGGTTCTGGTGGCCCGGATATCGTACTCCACATAGGAGAGCACGTCCGCCACCGAATCACCCTCGAGTTCGCGGATAAAGCTGTAGGTACCGTCGTCGTGCACATTGATCGACACCACGTTGGTGTCCCCGAACAGGTTGTGCAGGTCGCCCAGGGTTTCCTGGTAAGCGCCGACCAGAAAAACGCCCAGGTAGTACTCCTCGCCGCTGTTGAGGGGGTGCAGCATGATGGTGCGCCGGTTGCCCGCAGATCCCGGAAACAGATCGATTTTACCGTCACAGTCACAGGTTATGTCGGAAATGATGGCCGGCCTGACCGGCGCTTCGAGGTGACGGTGCAGCGGCATGGTCGGCAGGATCTGGTTGATCGCCCACACATCCGGAAGAGACTGGAAGAGACTGAAGTTGCCGTAGTAGACGTCATAGATCAGCCGGTTGATGGTCTGCACGTCACGGGGCACATGATCGAGTTCCCGCGACAGCTGCGAGATCTTCAGCAGGATATGCTGGGCGAGGTCCTCCGCCAGCGCCTTTTCCCGCAGCGATATATGCCCGTGCTTGAAGAGCTGGCGGGCGTGGCTGCGGTAGAACAGCGCGTCGTTGCAGCACTCCTGGATATCCCGTGCCGAGACGTTGTTGTAGGTTGCCATCAGGTTTTCCAGGATGTCGCTGTCGACCTCCGGAAGCACGGTCGGGATAGGCGGCGGCTCGGCCGAACAGACATCGAGGATATTGAAGATCAGAACCGAGTAGTAGGCGACAACCGCCCGGCCCGATTCGGTAATGATGGTCGGATGGGGAATATCGTCACGTTCGAGGACGGTGATGATCGATTCGACGATATCGCAGCAGTACTCCTCGATCGAATAGTTGCGGCTGGAATGGGTATTGGTGTTGGATCCGTCGTAATCGACCGCGAGGCCGCCTCCCAGATCGAGATACCCCATCGGGGCCCCCTCCTTCACGAGTTCCACGTACAGGCGGCACGCCTCCATGGCTCCCGCCCGGATATCGCTGATATTGGGGATCTGGGAACCGATATGATAATGCAGGAGATTCAGGCAGTGCAGCATGCCCGCCTCCTTGAGCCGGTCGATGGCGTCGGTTATGTGGCTGACGCTGAGACCGAAGACTCCGGAGTCGCCGCCGGAATCCGACCAACGGCCGTCGGCCTGGGTCGAGAGCCTGACCCGGAAGCCGATGGCCGGACTGATGTTGTGAACCCTGGAGCGTTCGATGATCAGGTCGACTTCCCCCGGCACTTCGACGACAAAAAACACCTGAAAGCCCATTTTGATTGCAAACAGCCCCAGGTCGATGAATTCCTCGTCCTTGTAGCCGTTGCAGATCAGGCAGGCGTCCCGGTTGGAGAGCATCGATATGGCGGCGATGAGCTCCGCTTTGCTGCCCGCTTCCAGGCCGTGGTTGTACTCTTTACCGAACTGGCTGATGGCCTCGACCACCTGAGCCTGCTGGTTGACCTTGATCGGGAATACTCCCTTGTACACGCCGCGATAGCCGTTGTCCCTTATCACCTTGCGGAAGGTCTCGTGGAGGAGTTTGATCTGGCTGCCGAGGATATTCTCGATTCTCAACAGCACCGGCATCGACATCCCGCGGGCCTCGATCTCCCGGGCCACCTCGACCAGGCTGAGGCTCGGACCGCCGTCGGAACCGGCCGGGGTTACAACCACATCACCCGAATCGTTGATCGAGAAATAGCCGGCGCCCCATTTGTCTATCGCAAAGAGTTCGCTGGATTTTCGGGTTGACCATGCCCCTTGTTGGAACGCATCATGGTATGACATGTGGATCGGCCGTGGTGTGTCCAATGACATCGTTTGGTGACAGTCGGAGACCGCGCATCTCCGCATACAGGTGAAAAGCGCCATTTAAGCGATACCCGGGATAAATGCAATACATTTATATAAGCTCAAAGTAAATCCAAACATGGGCCATGTCATTGAGCGATTGTAAGCATCACACAACCACGTGGATGAATGAATCCGGCTCAGATACTGCCGCCGTTGCGATCCTTTCCCGGAGTTCTGCGGTGTATAAACCATAGATGCACTCGATCGAATGTGCCAGGCCGCCGCGTCTGCTGCCATCCAGAAAATATTTATTGGTCTTCGGTGCGTCACGATTGCCTATTCGCGTTTCATCCTTACCGTAATACTACATCGTGGCGCATCAACTATTGAAAGAAGGACGAGTATGAACACCAAACACATCCTGAAACTGCTGCTTCTCGCAACTCTGCTGATCATCTTCAGTACCGTGCCGGTAACGGCCGATGAGTTCCCCGAGGACCAGTCGAACCCTGACATGATCTACCTGCGGGGACTGGTGAGCAAGGTCTCTACCGACGACATGCAGATTTCGGTCAAGCCGCCCACTGGCAAATCGGTGAGGATCTCCATCGATCCGGACACCATTCTCGAGGGAGTGGACAATTTCGGTGGGTTCGAGAAAGAGCAGCAGGTCAAGGTCTGGTACAAGGAGGAAAACGGTCTCAATCGAGCGCTCAAGATCATCAAGATGATGGAACTTGGCTGCTAGCAGGGGAAGCTGAACATGATTGGAATATTTCGGAAAATAATATTGATGTCAGTAACTTTGGGGCTGTTCGCAATTCCCGCGCAGGCACAGACGAAGTTTGAAAACACACACTCGCTGGAGGGACTCAAGGAGGCCAGGGTCTATTTCGATGTGAGCGTCAAGGATGACGATTTACTGGCTGTCCGGATGGAACTGATAGACCGCACCGTCACCCAGATAGAGCAGGCAGGCCTGAAGGTCACCGGGGTGATCGGGATCAGGGGAGGAGCGAGCCGTTTCATCACCACGGGCGACAGCTACGTGCTCGCGGAGGAGCTCGACAACAAACGAAAGATCCAGCAATGGGTCAAGCGTTTTGCCGACTGGGGACTGCTCGTCGAGCAATGCGCCATCGCCGCTGAAATTTTTGATATACAGACAACCGATTTCCTGCCCGAGGTAACCGTTGTCGGTAACGGATACATTTCCCTGGTCGGCTATCAGGCCAAGGGATATTCGGTGGTGCCGATGGATTGATGTGCGCGGACGTGATTGCCGGCGCGCCTGATCTCTTACCCGTCTCCTTGGTTCACGATTGGCGATGAGAGCCCTCAGGGACCGTTACTGAAGCGATTGCGGCAGGGATTCAACGAATTGTCTGATCTCTTCGCATACCCTTCGGTACGGCGACAGTCTGTTCCCGCCCGGGCCCATCGATCCCGCCAGTTTGGGCGGGTCGTCAAAGCCCCGGTGGACGGTCTTGCCAGGAAAATAGGGGCAGGTCTCATGGGCGTGCCCGCAGAGAGTCACGACCCAGTCGAAGGTCTTCACCGGCAGTTCGTCGATGGTTTTTGACTCCTGGCCTGAGATATCGACCCCGGCCTCCGCCATAACCTCGACTGCCAGCGGGTTCAGGCCGTGCTTTTCGATGCCGGCCGAGTACGCTTCTATTTCCTTGTCCTTCAGGTGTTTCGCCCAGCCTTCGGCCATCTGACTGCGGCACGAGTTGCCGGTGCAGAGAAAGAGCACGGTGGTTTTACGCATAGCCGGTGCCCTCCGCTCACCGGGCCTGACGAGTGGAACTTTCTATCACCGCTCGAACAGGCTCGTCATCTTCCGCTCGTTGGTTCCGTCGTGTCCCGTTCTCACTGATTGCTGTTCCCGATATGATTTAAAGGTGACCGCTAGAGCGAGTCAACCCATTCGCAGAGCAAATCAATACCTTTTTTGGTGTTGTGGCAATAGATTTCCATGAATTCGTCACCGATATCCTGATCGAGCGGGATCCGTTCGCTTGCCGCCAGCGCCCGGGATCCGTCGAAATCGACATAGGCGATGCGCACGGTCAACTCTTCCTCAGGCCGCCCGAAGGCACTGCCGGGCAGAAAGGCCACGCCGGATTCCTCCAGGGCCCGCCGGCACAGCTCAGAGGAGGTGGGGATATTGTTGCTGATAAATTTGTCCGCGACCGGGGTGAAGTCGGGAAACAGGTAAAACGCACCCTGCGGGGAATCGACCCGGGCCCCGGCCTCGCGGAACCTCGCTGCCGCCCAGTTGCCCAGACGGGCGAGAATCCGTCTGCTGTGGGCCAGATAGCGCTCGATCTCCATCCCCCCCTCGAAGGCCCTCACTGCGGCGTACTGAATCGGCGCCGAGGTGGAGGTGAAGGTTTCACTGGCCACCGCCGCCATCGCGTTCTGCAGCCATTTCAGGGACTCCGGAAACACGAAGGTCCCGAGCCGCCAGCCCCCTGCCCCGCACCACTTCGACAGGCCGGAACTGACGATCGTCCCCTCCGGATAAAAGCGGGCGATCGAGATGTGTTCACCGGAATGGGAGAGCTGCCCGTAAATCTCGTCTGACAGCAAAATGATATCGAATTCCCTGGCGATCTCAGCGATCTCCTCGAGGGTCTTCCGGGAATAGGTCCCCCCTTCCGGGTTCCCCGGATAATTGAGGATTACCAGCCGGGGACGCCCCGGGTCCCGCTCACACAACTCACGCAGCTGCTCCGGCTGAAGATGCCAGCCGTTTTCGAATGAAGTGGAGATGGACACTACCGGGCGCCCGATAATCAGGGCCTGAGGGGAGTAGGAAACCCAGCAGGGGGTGGGGATTACCAGGTCGCCGTAATAGGAGATCTGGAGCAGGAACATCAGCTCCTTGGAACCCGGCCCGATCAGTACCGAGTCCGGATTGAAATGACCGCAGTCGTGTTTCGAATGGTAGTGGGCGACGGCCTCGCGAAGCGCCTGCAGTCCCTGTACCGGCAGATAGTCCTTCTGATGCGAGTTCTGCCTGAGCGCCTCCTGTACCACCTGCGGAACCGGAAACGGCGACTGCCCGAGACCGAGCTTGTACACCCGTTTCTGCTGGCGGATGAGCCGGTTGGCCTGCTCGTTGATCGCCAGCGTGGCAGACTCCTGCAACCCCCTGACGTTCAAATTCAGGGATACATGGTACTGATTGTTGAGTATGGGGTTGGCTTTTCTCGTTTCCTTCATCGTGTCACCGTTCATCGTGCGGGTTTTCGAAACAATCACAGGTTCGTTTCGGGACCAGAATATGCAAAGACAGGTATACTGTAGGGTCTTTTGCCAAATGATCAATTGTCTGGAGCGGCAGCCGGGGAGATGCGCCGCTCTGATTCTGTTTTTCGATGCACGAATCTCTTGTCTTCATAAGGATACTATGATTACCTTACTATCCGGTATGGTGTCGGCCCGACCCGCGGCGGCCAGAACAATCCATGCTGCACCGTAAAAACCAACACGATCACACGAGCCGTGAAAATAAACAATTTCGATTTAACCCCCCATATCAGATCGGTACCGGGCTGGCCCGAGCCGCACGTGGTGTTCAGGGACATCTGTTCGCTTCTGGAGAATCGGGACATTTTCAAGCAGGTGATCGACCTGTTCGTCGAACGCTACCGCGACACCAGGATCGACGCGGTAGTCGGTATCGATGCGCGAGGCTTCATCATCGGTTCCCCGATGGCATATCTGCTCGATGTCGGATTCATCCCCGTGCGGAAAAAGGGAAAACTGCCGGGGGCAACCATCTCGGAGGTCTACGAACTCGAATACGGCCGCTCAGAGGTAGAGATCCAGACTGCGTGGCTCCGGGCGGGGCACCAGGTGGTGCTGGTCGACGACCTGATCGCCACCGGCGGCACCATGGTTGCGGCCCTGAACCTGCTTCAGCGAATTGGCGTCGATGTCATTGAAAGCAGTGCGATCATCGATCTGCCGGACCTCGGAGGCAGCAGGAAAATCGCCGACATGGGGGTCGATGTGCACACCTTCTGTAAATTCGACGGGGTTTGATGCGCGTGCCTTTCAGCGGTGCCGCAGGCCGGAGACGAGGACCGGGCTACTGCTCCCGGTGAAACGGTACCCCGAGGTCTGCGGGTGCGGCCGACTTCCGATGTTGTGAGGACGCCGAGACCAGCACCAGCACCCCGATGGTCAGCAGATACGGCAGCATCTTCAGGATGTAGGAAGGGACCAGGTCCATCGCCGTGGCCTGGAAGAAGAACTGCAGCGCCGTCAGCCCCCCGAACAGCAGCGCCCCGAAAAAGGCCAGCAGCGGGTTCCAGGTGCAGAAGATGATCATCGCGATGGCGATCCACCCCTGGCCGCCGGTCATCGTCTCTTTCCAGCCGGGAGTGTAGGAAAGGGACAGGTAGGTGCCGGCGAGACCGGCGAACAGACCGCCGACAAAAACACTCGCGGTGCGCGTGAACGCCACGTCGACACCCGCCGCATCGGCCGATCGTGCATCCTCGCCGACCGCCCGCAGCACCAGCCCGGCACGGGTTCGGAAGAGTATGACCCAGGCCAGCGGAACCAGCAGATAGGCCGCATAGGCATAGGGACTCTGGTTGAAGAAAATCTCGCCGATCACCGGTATATCCGACAGCCCGGGAACCGGCAGCTGGCGGATGCGGACCCCGGTCTGCCCGATCAGCGGCCTGCCGAAGAAATTGGCCAGACCGGTGCCGAGTATGGTCAGCGCCAGCCCGCTCAGCACCTGGTTAGCGCGCAGCGCGATGGTGAAAAACGCGTGCACCAGCGACAGCAATCCCCCGGCCGCGGTTCCGGCCGCCACCGCCAGAATCGGGGACTGGGTGAAATGGCCGGCGGCAAATCCGGCCAGCGCCCCGATCAGCATCATGCCCTCGATGCCGAGATTGAGCACCCCCCCGCGTTCGGTGATGATTCCGCCGACGGTGGCCAATAGCACCGCCACCGAGGATTTGATCGAAATCTGGGCAATGAAGGTCAGATCCTCGATCATCGGGCTTCCCCGCTGCGGCCTGAAATGGTCAGGGTATATCCGGCCAGCGTCTGCCCTGCAAAGAGACCAAACAGCAGCGTTCCCTCCAGGATCAGGCTGATCGTCGAGGGCAGCCCGAGCACCGACTGCAGCTGCTCGCCGCCCACGAACAGGGCACCCAGCAGCATCGCCGTGAACGGCACCACCAGCGGGTTGAGGCCGGCCAGCCAGGCGACGATAATGCCGTCGTACCCGTAACCGGCGGCAAGGCCGGTCTGCAGACGGTAGTGGATGCCACAGACCTCCACCATCCCTGCGATTCCGGCAAATGCGCCGGACAGCGCCATGACCGTCAGAATCTTGCCGGTCACGTTAAAACCGGCATAGTGAGCGGCCCGCGGCTCCTTGCCGATAACCCGGACCTGATACCCCCAGATTGATTTATTGAGCAGGTAATAGAGAAACACCGCGCAGAGCAGCGCCAGCGGAAACCCGATGCTGATCCGTGTCGAGGCAAATCGGAGCAGCTGCGCCGCCTCGGGAACCTGGGCGGTGCCGGGAAAGCCGAACCCGGCGGGATCCCTCCAGGGGCCGTAGAACAGATGCTCCATGTAGATGATGGCGACATAATTGAGCAGCAGGGTCGTGAGGATCTCGTTGACCCTGAGTCTGGCCTTGAGCACTGCGGCAATGAGCGCCCAGGCCATGCCGCCCAGCGCCGACGCCGCCAGCGCCAGCGGCACGAGGAGCCAGGCCGGCAGTCCAGGAAAAAGAAAAAGGGCCGCTCCCGCCGCACCGATGCCGCCCCACACCAGCTGGCCCTCGGCCCCGATATTCCAGAGCATCATGACCGCCGCCGTGGCCACCGCGAGACCGGTGAAAATCAATGGCGTCGCCTTGACCAGAACTTCCGAAAAGGCGTCGAACGAGCTGAAAACCCCTTTGCCCATGGCCGCATAGGCAGTCAGCGGATCGACGCCGAGACCGGCGAATATCAGGCAGCCGAGCACAGCGGTGATGGCCAGCGCCCACGATGCGGCGACAACTCCCTTAAAGCGGAGCGGCTGAGCACGTTTTTCCAGTCTGATCACGACACCACTCCCGCCATGAGCAGGCCGACCCGGTTGACCTGGTCGCTGTCGCAGGCATCGATGATTTCGAGGATGCGGCCGTTGAAGATCACGCCGATGCGGTCGGACAGCGACAGTACTTCCTTGAGGTCTCCGGTAACCAGCAGCACCGCAGCCCGTTCGCGACACTTCAGAAGCGCATTCCAGATATGTTCGGTGGCTGCAATATCCAGTCCCTGGGTGGGCTGCTCGGCAATAAACAACTGTGCGTCCCTGGTCAGTTCCCGTGCCAGGATGACTTTCTGAAGATTCCCGCCGGACAGCGACCCGGCCCGATCCCCGCTCGATTGTGTCTTTATGTCATGCGCCCCGATGGCTCGCGTTCCGTCGGCCGTCATCCTGGCCCGGTCGAGGAGCATCCCCGCAACCCCTGACCGGTAGGAATCGAGACGCGTGAGCCCGAAGTTCTCGGCAATCGACATGGCACCGATCGATCCGGTATGGTGCCGATCCTCCGGAACATAGGCAATTTTACCTGTCCGTGCGCCCACCCATTCGCGCGCGCTATAGGCGGTTCCGCCGAAGGTCAGGGTTCCCGACCTGGCCCGGGTGAGACCGGCAATGGCCGAAACGAGTCCGGCCTGGCCGTTTCCGGCGACCCCGATGATGGAGAAAATCTCGCCTTTTCTGATCTCGAGGCTCACATCGGCAAACGCAGGCCCCCCGAGCGGACTGTCCCCGCTGAACCCCTGCAGCGCCAGCACCGTCTCACCGACCGGTACGTTCTTCTTGTTGACGCGGAGCACCACGTCGCGGCCCACCATCAGCCGGGCGAGCTGCTGCCGGGACATCCTTCTGGCGCCGATCGGTTCCGAGACCACGATCCGCCCCCTGCGCATGATGGAGATATCGTCGGCAAGTTTCAGCACCTCCTCCAACTTGTGGGTGATCAGAACGATCGTCTTGCCCTCGCCGCGCAGTCTTTCGATGACAGCGAACAGTGACTCGACCTCGGGAGGGGTCAGAACCGAGGTGGGTTCGTCAAAGATCAGCACCTCGGCATCGAGCATCAGCAGTTTGAGAATCTCCACCCGTTGCCGTTCCCCCATGGACAGCTCGAAAACCGACTTGTCCGGATCGACGGCGATGCCATACTGTGAGGCAATTCGTTCGATCCCGCGGGCCAGGTTGCGAGCGCCGGACGTCTTTCCAGCCGAAAGCGCCAGGTTCTCGAAAACGCTCATCGATTCGATCAGCATGAAACGCTGATACACCATGCCGATACCGTGATCGAGCGCCTGTGCGGGGGAATTGAACGAGACCGCTTTGCCA
>JAJDNR010000033.1 GCA_022340565.1 Desulfofustis sp. | reverse complement strand
AAGATCTGACCCCGTGGTTTTAAACGAACGAGGGCAGGCGGCGGTGGACTTCCTCGATCGCCGCCTCGTTCTGCAGCAGTTCGTCGAGGGTGTTCCAGGTGCCGGCGAGCAGCGCCGTGCGCGCCGCCGGGTTCATGTCGATGGAAATGGTTTTGTCCCGGTAGGAGACGGTTTTCGCTTCGAGATCGATGGTGAACTCGACCTGCGGGTCGGACTGGACCAGCTTGTGCAGGCCGGCGATGGTGGCCTCGTCGGTGGTGCAGAGCGGGATGCCGATGCTCGTGCAGTTGCCGGCGAAGATCTCGGCGAACGACTCGCCGATGATGGCCTTGATGCCGAAGCGCATGATCGCCTGCGGCGCGTGCTCGCGGCTGGAGCCGCAGCCGAAGTTGCGCCCGGCGATGAGGATGGCGGCCCCTTCGTACTTTGCATCGTTGAACGGGTGATCCGTTTTCGAGCCGTCGTCGTTGAACCGTTCGTCTTTGAACACCTCGGTCCCGAGCCCCTCGAAGGTCACGGAGCGGAGGTACCTAGCGGGGATGATGCGGTCAGTGTCGATATCGTTGCCGGGCAGCGGAATGGCCCGTCCCTGAATTGTGGTTATGGCTGCTGGATTGGCGCTCATTGGCTGGTTCCTTCTAGATGAAATTTCTGACATCGGCGACCGCGCCCTCGACGGCGGCGGCTGCGACCATGGCCGGGCTCATCAGCAGGGTCCTGCCTTTCGGCGTGCCCTGGCGGCCGATGAAATTGCGGTTCGACGAACTGGCGCTGAGCTGGCGCCCGGTCAGCTTGTCGGGGTTCATCGCCAGGCACATGGAGCAGCCGGCCTGGCGCCACTGGAAGCCCGCCTCGGTGAAAATTTTGTCCAGCCCCTCTGCTTCCGCCTGCTGCTTGACCTTCCGTGATCCGGGGACCGCCAGCGCGGTAACGTGGGAGGCGACCTTGCGGCCCTTGACGACCTCGGCGGCAGCCCTGAAGTCTGAGATGCGGCCGTTGGTGCAGGAGCCGATGAAGGCGACGTCGATTTTCTTTCCCTCGATTTTGCCGCCCTCTTCGAAGCCCATGTGCTCGTAAGCCTTTTCGGTGATCTCCACATCCGCCTCGTCGAGCTCGGCGATCACCGGCATGGTCTGATCGACGGCGATGGCCTGACCCGGGGTGATGCCCCAGGTGACCATCGGGCTCATCGAGGTAACGTCGAGCGTGTAGACATCGTCGTAGTCGGCATCGGGATCGGAAGCCATCGATTTCCAGTGGGCGACCGCCTCTGCGAATTTGGCTCCCTTGGGACTGAACGGCCGGCCCTCGAGGTAGTCGAAAGTGATCTGGTCCGGGTTCACGTAGCCGGCCCGCGCCCCGCCTTCGATGGCCATGTTGCAGACGGTCATGCGTTCCTCCATGGACAGCGCGTGGATGACCGGGCCGGCGAACTCGTAGGCGTAACCCAGTCCGCCCCGCACCCCGAGTTCGGCGATGATCTTGATAATCAGATCCTTGGCGTAGATGCCCCTGGGGCGGGTGCCGGTCAAATCGATCTTGCGTACCTTCAACCGCTCGAAGGCCAGGGTCTGGGTGGCCAGCACATCGCGCACCTGGGAGGTGCCGATGCCAAACGCGATGGCCCCGAAGGCCCCATGGGTCGAGGTGTGGGAATCACCGCAGGCGATGGTGATGCCGGGCTGGGTAAAGCCGTTTTCCGGGCCAATGATGTGGACGATGCCCTGGGAGTCTGAATCGAGCCCGAAGAAGCGCAGTCCGAAGTCTTTAGTGTTCTGCTCGATGGCCTGCAGCATCTGTTCGGCCAGGTCATCCCGGTAGGGCCTGATGAGTTGGTCCTGAGTCGGGACGATATGGTCGACGGTGGACACCACCCGCTCCGGATATTTAATCTTCAGCCCCCGCTCCCGCAGCGCCTGGAAGGCCTGGGGGGAGGTCACTTCGTGAACCAGGTGGAGGGCGATGAACAGCTGATCGCGGGTTTCCGACAATGAGGCGACCTTGTGCAGGTCCCAGACCTTGTTGAACAGATTTTTTCCCATCTCTTTTCCTCTGAATGTGCGCTGCTGCTTTATCCGGCGTGATGCTGGGGTGATACTCGTCCCGGCGGACCGATCGGGCTATGATACACGAGACCCAGACTATAACCATAAAAAAAGCAAACGGGAAGACCCGCCTGGACCTTCCCGTTTGCCGGACCGTTTTGACGCAGGCTGGTTCTAGAGCTTTCCGGCCTTATCCAGCGCTTTGACGGAAAGCTTATACGATGCGTAAATCACCACCATCCATGAAACAATCAGAAACGCAACCATCGGTTTCCCCTCCTTTTGCTAGTATGCTTTGGTGTCGCCGAGGTCTTCCGCGCCGACCTTCCTGGCGTCCATCAGGTACCAGACGTAGGCGATATACGCCAGCACCAGCGGGATCACCAGCGCCACATAGGCCATCGCGGTGAGCGTGTAGTGGCTCGACGAGGCGTTGTAGATGCTCAGGCTGGACTGCAGATCGGCCTTCGACGGGTAGAACGGGGTGTTGTTGAAGCCGGCGGTGAAAAACACCGCGAGGCCGACCAGCACCGTGCCCAGGCCGCCAAACCAGATGCCCTTGTAACCGTTCAGAAAACTGGTCGAGACGACGCCCCAGACGACCAGTACCAGGCCGAGCAGCAGCATCACCAGGACCGCCGGCATGGCGATCAGGTTGTGCAGATATTTTCCGGACACCAGCGATACCACGCCGTTGTCATCGAACCCGAAGCCTTTCATCAGCAGCAGGCCGGCCAGCACGTAGAGCAGGAACGGCAGGGCACAGACCAGGCTGACCAGGCAGGAGCGGCGCAGCCGCATCTCCATCTCCGGCGCCATCGCGAAGTCGATGCTGTTGATCAGATACATCGCCCCCAACACCCGCGCGTTGAACACCAGAAACAGCCCCAGCGACAGGTTGAACAGCGAGAATGCCGCCTCGAGACCGCGCAGCGGATGGGTCCAGGTGACCTGGTTGTATTCGTTCAACACGAAGTTGGAGCCGGTGAAAAAGGTGCCGACCGCCGCTCCGATCAGCAGGATACCGACCGACCCGTTGATGAACAGGAACAGCTCGTAGACACCGGCACCCAGTAGATTGCTCGGTTTCTTCCGGTATTCGTAGCTCACCGCCTGGACGACGAAGGTAAAGAGGATCAGGATCCACACCCAGTAGGCGCCGCCGAAGCTGGTCGCGTAGAATTTCGGGAAGGCGGCGAACAGCGCGCCGCCGAACAGCACCAGGGTGGTGAAGGTGAGTTCCCATTTGCGGCCCAGCGAGTTGATGACCAGGGCCTTTTCGGTGTCGGTTTTGGCGACCTGCCAGAGCAGGGTCTGGCCCCCCTGGACGAAGGTCAGGAAGAGAAAGAGCGAGCCCACGACCGCCCCGAGAATCCACCAGATCTGCTGCAGAATTGCAGTATCCAAGCTCCCTATCATTTATGCGCCCTCCGGTCCTTTTTTGATCTGGTTGAGCATGATCTTGATTTCAGCCAGCAGCAGCAGCGTGAACAGGATCGCGAACATCCAGAAGGTGGTCATCACGTTGCCGGCCGCCAGGTTGCTGGTCGCCACCCCCACCGGCAGCATGTTCTGGATGGCCCAGGGCTGCCTGCCGACCTCGGCGACGATCCATCCGGCCTGGCTGGCGATCATCGCCAGGAAGAAGGACAGGATTCCCAGCGGCAGCAGCCAGCGCTTCTCCTCGATGGTGTCCTTGATCCCGTAAACCAGATAGGCCAGACAGATCAGCCCCAGAAACACGGCCAGATAGACCATCACGTGAAACGAGTAAAAGGACGCCTGAATGGGCGGTACGGCGTCCTCGACCGATTCCAGGTAGCCGTATCCGAGAAACTCCTGGTTCTCATTGAATTTGACCAGCGACGCCTGGGCGGCCGGCTCGTCGCCGGATTTCTTCGCCGCCTTGTACTCCGCCAGATCGGCGATAGCCAGTCTGCCGCGTTCTACCTTCCGGTCGTAACCCAGGAGATTTTCCTGTTCGTTGCCGTGGAGCAGATCGTTGATCCCCGGGACAAAGCCGTTCAATTCCCTCATGCCGAGCAGGGACAGCCCCTTGGGAATGGATATGTGGTAGAGGAATGGATCCTGATCGTCACCCAGCTTCTTGTCCGGGTTCAAGATCCCGAAGGCAACCAGGTCCGCACCCTTGCCGCCGTCGAAAAGACCTTCATAGGCGGCCATTTTCATCGGCTGCCGATGGGCATTGTTATAGGCCGATTCGTCACCAGTGAAGCTCGCATAACAGAAGGCGATCAGTCCGAAAACGGAAGCCACGATAATCGAACGTTTGGCCATTTCCACATGCCTGCGCTTGATCAGGTAGTAGGATGAAACGGCGAATACGAACATCACCGCCACCAGAAAGCTGGAACTGGTCGTATGGGTGAACTTGGCGATGGCCACCGGGGAAAACAGCACCTCCCAGAAATTCTGCATCTCGAAGCGGGCGTTGTCCGGGTTGAAGGCCATGCCGGTCGGGTACTGCATCCAGCCGTTGGCCACCAGAATCCACAGCGCCGAAAGATTCGAGCCGATCGCGACCATCCAGGTCGAGAACAGGTGGAAGCCTTTCGACACCCGGTTCCAGCCGAAGAACATCACCGCGAAGAAGGTCGCCTCGAGGAAGAAGGCGACGATGCCCTCGACGGCCAGCGGCGCTCCAAAGATGTCGCCGACCATCCACGAGTAGTTGGACCAGTTGGTGCCGAACTCGAACTCGAGGATGATGCCGGTGGCGACGCCGATCGCGAAATTGATGCCGAACAGGGTCATCCAGAACTTTGTGAGGTGTTTCCACTCCTCGTTGCCGGTCTTGACATAGATCGTTTCGTAGAACGCACATAGGAATGACAAACCGAGCGTCAGCGGCACGAACAACCAGTGATACATCGCCGTCAGAGCAAATTGAGCCCTGGACCAGTTCACCAGTGCCAGGTCTATCTCACCCATAATCCCTCCTTTAGTTCCGGTGTTGCGCAGGCCGGGTGATCTGGTCGATCACGTGGTCGGCCCGCTGTTCATCTGTGGAAAAGTTCGTACTGAGAAAATCCGGGAAGAAAAAAAGCTTCAATACCGCAAACATGATAAACAATTTAACGAGGATGATCTTCCACAGGGTCTTTCCGACGGTCATCGACCTGAAACCGTCACGGTAAAACCTCAATATCCTATCCGCTAACGCTGCCATAAATTCACCGACACTCTGCCCCCGCTTCCGGTTCCGCCTGACAGGCAGGTTCCCTGCCAGCTATCCTACGAAACCCGTTCGTTTTCTGCAACCATTGCGTTGATGCGGGAAAGCGCTCAGACTATATCGGAGCTGATATGGTGTGTCAATAATAATTCTTATTATTAGGAAGCCGGATGGAGATTTGCCCGGCGTTACGGCCCGTACCCGCCGCCATCCGCAGCGGGCAGACGCTTTTCGGGGTGGCGCCCCTCGCCGTCGCTGGTCACGAAGATACCGCTGCGACCCGGCAGCGGGCACATGGTTTCGCAGATTCCGCAGCCGATGCACCAATCGTCGACGACATAGGGTTGTTTGACGATGCGGGTCCCACCGCGGTCATCGAGCACCGCTGCGGCCCGGAAGCGGATGGCCTTGTCGGGGGTCGGGCAGTGCTCCTCGCAGACAATACATGGAATCCCCTTGGCGTAGGGCAGGCAAAGATTTTTGTCGAACCAGGCGTGGCCGATTTTGAAGCGGTGCTTCTGCTCCCTGGTAAGTTCGCTGATCGCCCCGGTCGGACAGACCTGACCGCACAGCGTGCAGTTAAATTCGCAGTAGCCGGTGCGGGCCACCAGGTAGGGGGAGAACATCCCCTCCAGACCAGCCCTCAGCATCACCGGCTGCAGCCCGTTGCTGATGCACACCTGCATGCACTGACCGCACCTGACGCAGCGTTGAAGAAATTCAGCCTCGGCCAGCGAGCCCGGCGGCCGTATCAGCAGCGGGTCGGGCCGTGACGCCAGGGTCCTGGTGCCGAGCACTGCCGGCAGCAGCACAGCCGCCGACAGGCTGCCGATGAACCGGCGCCGAGGCAGGGAAACCTCGGCTGCCCTCACCCCCGGCAGAGCCCTAGAAAAGGCGATGATCTGCCGGGGGCAGGAGGTGAAACAATCCATGCAGAGGATACAACGGCCGGCATCGATATGCCGCTGATCGTCGATCGCCCCCATCCGGCAGCGGCTGCTGCAGAGCCGGCAGGTGCCGCAGCCCGTGTCGCCGCCGTCCATAGCGAGGAAGCCCAGTCTGGCGAACCAGCCGAGCAGCGCTCCGAGCGGGCAGAGGTTCCGGCAGAAAAACCGGCGCTGGTAAAATTCAAGGGCGAAGACCAGCAGCAGCACTGCCAGGCTGACCAGGCCCCACTGGTAGAACTTCTGCTCGGCCGGCAGGACCGTCTGCTGCAGGAACGCATAGATCGGTTCGCCGATGCGGTTCACCAGCGGCGGCGCCTGCTGATAGGTCCAGGTGAAAAAAGCCACCGACACGTCGTTGAGGCCGGGATAGAGAGCCTGGGAAAAGCCCCGCACGAGGATCGAGAAGGGATCGATATAGCCGGCCAGCGGCAGCCCCAACAGGGCTGACACGAGGATGATCACGAGCAGCGTCGCCGGCAGGTGGGGAAACCGCGTCGGGGACTGGCGACCGGGCTTTCCGAACAGCCGGGACCAGCCGTCGAGCAGCGCCCCCATCGGGCAGAGCCAGCCGCAGAAACTCCGGCCCAGGGCAAGGGCCAGCACGACTGTGATGAGCGCCGGCAGCATCAGGGTCAGCAGGGTCTTGACGGCGGCCATGGTCGCCAGCGCCAGCAGCGGGTCGAGGCGGAAGAGAATGTTGACCGCGTACTCCAGGGTGTCGGAACCGGTATAGTCGGTCTTGATGAACAGGTAGAAGAACAGCAGCAGCGACAGCGCCTGGAACAGCACCCTCCCCCTTCTGAGCAGCAGGTAGCGGCGTTTTTTGGGGACGGTGGTCACACCGATCGTTCCATGATGTTCATGTTATCGGGCTGCATCTCACCCAGCCCCATCTGATAGGCCGCGACGGTGGAGGCGATGGCGTCGGGATCGAGGTCGAAGAGGGTGGTTGCCAGCGCATCGGCGGCCACCGGATCGGTGGATGCCAGCAGCGTGTCCATTTTCCGGACATCGTCGAGCGATCCGCCCTGCGGCCCGTTGTCGAGAAGGATGCGGGTCGCGTCGATGACCGTCAAGCTCGGCCTCACCACCGTCGCCAGATCGGCGAGGTTCTGGCCGAGATTGTGGTGCAGCCCGCCGCGCCGGCCGCCGATCACGCCCATCGAGTTCTTCAGGCCCAGGGTCAGGCGGCTCAACCCGTGATGCTTGGCCACCGGCACGTTGATGTAGCAGTCCGCGGTCAGCGCATCCTCGTAGATGTCCCATGCTTTCAAAGACTTACCATCGCTGATCGTGATCGGTTTGAATTTTCGTTTGTCCATGTGGGTGAGCTTCACCCGCTTGTCCCCGATCGCCGCGAGCGCATCGCTGATGCCGCTGTTGTTGTAGCAGCGCCGCTTCTCGTTGCAGGGGAAATCGAAGACCATGACCTCCCCGGCATCGGCCTCGCAGGCCATCTCGACCAGGGTCCTGACCACCAGCGGGTGGGTGTTGGCCGCCTGGTCGGGGTTGCGGTCCCAGCCGATGTTGGGTTTGACCACCACCCGCTGACCGGGGCTGACGAACCGTTTCATGCCGCCGAGCAGATCGAGGGTTTCCTTCACCAGCACCGGGTAGTCGGCCCCTGTCACCCGGGCGATATCAGGCGCCGGGGCAGGCTGCGCGCCAGCGCCGGCGGCCCGGAGCAGCGGCGCCGGCAGACTGATGCCGGCGGTGCAGAGCAGCAACCGTTTCAAAAATCCACGTCTTTTCATGACTGTCCCCCACGCGTAACCTTAGCCCAAATATTTCATGGAAAACGAACGTAAAAATAAACAGCAAAATCAACTTCCCAGAGAAAACTCAAGTACTGTCACTGAGACCGTTTGTGCTTTATGGAATCAAGGCTGAAAAGACAAAATTTCCACCCTGCGGGCGAGTCGATACGGCCTGCGATCCCGCGTCGCTTGTGGGGGAGGCATAGTACCTCTATAGCCTTCCCCACGTCTCCTTGACTCGCAGGCCGTCTCAGCTCGTTCAATATCCGGGTTAGGTGCCATGCACCACAATGTACCACGGAAGGTTCGAATACGCCAGCAGTGCCTCCTCGCTGTATGCAGCAGCGACCTATCCCGCGACTCAAAACCTCAGTATCGTTAATCTTCCCGGTACTACAAGCGGAAATAACCCTTTTCATGATATATACATTGTAGTATAGACATCTGTGGTACAGAGAACATTGAGATCACCCGCAGCGGCAGCTTGTTTCGTGCCGTCCGGGTAAAACACCAACCGATCGCCCCAGGCAGGTGCTGACGATGAACGAAGCGTTGATTCTCGAAAAACTTGACCAACTCTCTGCCGACGTTCAATCCCTCAAATCGGACGTCCTGCAGGAAATCAGAAAAGACCTCGAACCGGTTTTGAAGCGGGCCCAGCCGAGTCTCAGCGGGTTCCTCGACGACATCGACGATCGCTACACCCACGAAAAAGCGGTCCACCTCGCCAAGAACGTGCTCACCAGCCTCGACGAACTCAACGATATGGTCGACACCTTCAAGGCCGGCATGGATTTCAAAAGCGAAATGATGCCGGTTGTCAAGCAGGCGTACCCCTCCACCATCAGTTTTTTCAACGAGCTCAGCAGCGATTTCCATGTCGACGAGCTGACCATCCTGCTCAGAAAGGTGGCGACCAACCTGGACACCCTCGGCGAGGCGATGGACCTGCTCAAGATGGGCGTGGAATTCCGGGAGGATATGGTACCGGTCGTTCAGCTCATGTACCCGCGCATCATCCGTTTCATGAAGTCGCTGCACGAAGGCGAGTTCCAGGCCGAGAAACTGGGCGACCTGCTCCACGTGATCCTGATCAATATCCACACCCTGAGCGATCTGCTCAACATGGTCCAGCCCATGACCGAGTTCTTCAAGGAGTTCACCGCGGTCATGAAGGGCTCCGACCTGATCCATTCGGTAAACCTGTGGCTGGACGGCATGCAGCAGAGCAGCGGGCTGGTGAAGGTGGCAGGCACCACCTGGGCTCAGCTCAAGCGGCTCGATTACAACGAGAAACAGGTCGAGGAAATCTGCAACGCGATCTCCTCGCTCGATTTCACCAAGGCGGAACCGGTCGGCCCGTTCACCCTGATGAAAAAGATGCGCGACCCGAAGGTCCAGTCGGCACTCGGCTTCATGTTCATGCTGCTGCAGACCGTGGGAACCGTCGTAATGGCTTACCAGGAGGATAAGAGAGCGCAGAACCACGGGTAAGGCCCAAGAAAAGTCGCTGACATGTCGAATATGTGACATCAATCGTAACCCTGACCGTAGAGGAGGCAACAGAGAACATGAAAAAGGTAGTCATACTCGGTGGCGGCACCGCCGGCACCATGATGGCGAACAAACTGAGGAAAGACCTGGACGACGACTGGTCGGTGACGATCATCGACCGGGACAACGTGCACTATTACCAGCCGGGCTATCTCTTCGTTCCGTTCGACATCAACAAACCAAAGGAAATCAGGAGGAGCAAGCGGGAATTCATCAATCCGGGTATCGACTTCGTGATCACCGAGTTGACCAACGTCGACTGGGACAAGCAGGAGATCACCACCTCCACCGAAGGCAAATTCTACTACGACATCCTGATCCACGCCACCGGCTGCGACATCCGTCCGGACGAGGTAGAAGGGCTCCAGGAAGGCTGGGGACACGACATTTACGGATACTACCGCTACAACGACTGCCAGGAGCTCGGCAAGGCCCTGAAGAAGTTCAAGGGCGGCAAGCTGGTGGTGAACATAGCGGAGATGCCGATCAAGTGTCCGGTCGCCCCGCTCGAGTTCGCCTTCCTGGCCGACTGGCATTTCCACGAGCGCGGCATCCGCGACGATGTCGAAATCGAGTTCGTGACGCCGCTGTCGGGCGCCTTCACCAAGCCGGTCGCCACCAAGGTCCTCACCGATGCGTGCGAGGACAAGAATATCAAGATCATACCCAACTTCGCGCTGGGTTCGGTCGATCACCGGGAGAAGGTGATTCAGTCGTTCGACGGGACCGAGATCTCTTATGATATGCTCGTGTCGATCCCGCCCAACTTCGGCGCCCAGGTTATGATCGACTCGGGAATCAGCGACCCGATGGGCTACATACCGGTCGACAAGCACACCCTGCAGCCCAACGGCAGGGACAATGTGTGGGTGCTCGGCGACGCGACCGACGTGCCGACCTCCAAGGCCGGCGCGGTCGCCCATTTCCAGGGTGACGTACTGCACGAGAACATCATCGCTTACATCTCGGGAGGCGAGCAGCACGCCCGGTCGGACGGGCACGCGGTCTGATTCATCGAATCGGGCTTCGGGAAAGCCTACATAATCGACTTCAACTACGATCAGGAACCGCTGGTCGGCAAGTATCCGTTTCCGGCAATCGGTCCCTTCAGTCTGCTCAAGGAGACGGAGCTCAACCACATGGCCAAACTGATGTTCAAGTGGGCCTACTTCAATCTGCTCCTCAAAGGGGCCTGGCTGGGTCCGCCCGACCTGATGATGGAAGGAAAAGTGCGCTAGCTTCGATCTGCCAGCTTTTTCCAGAAGGCCGGGGCCGCCAGGCTCCGGCCTTTTTTTTGCATCATCCCCGCCGACTGCCTCCTCCGGATCGACGAAAAACCTTGTGCAGAGTTCCGTTGTTCCTATATAAAAGGAGCGTATGAATGACCGATGGACATATTCCGATCTGATCGACCTCGAATATTGCCTGTCGCTGGACAGGGAGTTTCAGCAGTCGGATCTGCACGAACGGGATCGACGTATCTATCTCGATATCCCCGAAGACCGCAGGGACCTCCCCCGGGACCGGCTCATCCTCCGCTGGCTGCAGGCGAGGAAACGCCAGGTATTCGGCGCGTCGGCGCCGAAAAGCCCGGGAACGGTGATCTGCGAGTCGTACCGTACCCTGGGGTACCTTTTGGCCACACTCGGCATCGTGCTGGGCTTCGCGGCGGCGCTGTCCTTCCTCGCCTATTCAGGGACCACCCCGGTCAATGTGCTGAATTTTCTTTTTCTGTTCATCTTCAGCCAGGTGCTGATCATGGCGGTCGTGTTCCCGGTGATCGGCCTCAGAATGGCAGGCCTTGCCGAGTTTCCGGCACCGATCGTATCGCTCTATGCGTTGATCTCGAGCCGGTTTTCCGGAAGGGTCGCCCGGTTGACCGCCCACCTCCCCGCAGAGCTCCGCTCTGCCTGCATCTCGATGGCCGGTATCGTGAAAAAACACGGGTCTCGCTATCGCCAGGCGGCCTACTGGCCGTTTTTCTCGCTCTCCCAGTACGTCATGGTCAGCTTTAACCTGGGTCTGCTGACGGCTACCCTCTACCGGCTGATCACCAGCGATATCGCCTTCGGCTGGCAGTCGACGATCCAATTCAGCGCCCCGTTCATCCACAAAACTGTCCGCATGCTGGCGCTGCCCTGGTCATGGGCGTTCCCGCAGCGAATTTCCTATCCGTCCGAGGCGGAGATCGAGGGCAGCAGGATCATCCTCAAAGACGGCATCTACCACCTGGCCACCCAGGATCTTGTTTCGTGGTGGCCCTTTCTGGTTCTCTGCATCGTGGTGTACGGCCTGCTGTTCCGTTCTGCCCTGGTGGCGATTGGCAGACTGGGCCAGCAGCGGTCGCTGCGCAAGCTGGAGTTCAACACCCCAGCGCTGATTCAGCTGGTCATGCGCATGCGGTCTCCGCTGGTAACCAGCCAGGCGCAGAGTCCCGCAATCCCCCGTCAACCAGTCAGCACGTCCCCACCGGCCGATGGCGACGGGGTTTCCCCTGCCGGTTCGGCACTACTGCTGATCCCCGCGGAAATGAGCAGCGATGCAGCTGATGCGATTATCGACCGGCTTGATCGCGCCGGATTCAGGATTGCAGCGCAGCGGACGTTCATGGCCGGGTATGGGGCCGACCAGGAGCTTTTCGCTGAAATTGCGGCGCACAGCTGGCCGGAGGGCGGAGGCATCGCTGCGGTGGTGGAGGCGTGGATGCCGCCCATCAATGAAACCGTCGAATTGCTGCGAAACCTGCGCGCCGCCGCTGGACCGTCGCTGCCGGTCTGGGTGGTGCTCGCCGGTCAACCAAACGGCCACGGCGTTCCGGCTCCGGTCACCGGCGCCGAGCGGAGCAGCTGGCGGCAAAAAATCGATGAACTGGCCGACCCGTACCTCGAACTGGTCGATCCTTAACCACAGCACCTGCCGATGGAGACGAACATACCTGAAATCGCCGTCTTAGGACACCCCAACGAGGGGAAGTCGTCGGTGCTGTCGACGCTCGCCGAAGACGATTCGGTGCGGATCAGCCCGTATCCCGGTGAAACCACGACGTGCCGCACCTTCCCGGTGATCATCGACGGCCGGGAAATCCTCCGCTTCACCGATACCCCGGGCTTCCAGAATCCGGGGCGACTCCTCGCCCACTACCGGTCCCTTACCGGCAGTACCGAGCAGAAACTCAGGGATCTGCTCGCCTACGCCGCATCGGCGACCGACCTGGCCGAGGATCACGAACTCCTCACCCCGGTCGCCCGTGGGGCAGGCATCATCTATGTGGTCAACGGCGCCCGCCCGATTCGCCATGTCGACCGGGACGAGATGGAACTGCTCCGGCTGATCGGCAAGCCGCGCATGGCTGTGATCAACAGCAAGGACGAGGACAGTCGCTCTGTCGACCGCTGGAAGGACGAACTGGCCATCCATTTCAATTCTATCAGGAGATTCAACGCCCACCGGGCCGGCTATCGCGAACGGCTGGCACTGCTCGAGGCGCTCAAATCGATCGATCAGGACTGGCAGCAGACCTTTTCCGGGGTGATCGCGGTTGTCGAACAGAACTGGAACAATCGCATCTCCGCCAGCGCCCACATCATCACCCGCTTTCTCACCGAAAGCCTGGGGCTGAAACTGAGCGCCGGCCTGGAAAATGCTGCCGCCGAGCATGAGGTGCGGGCCCGCCTTACCGAGCGGTACACGTCCCGCATCGCCACCCTCGAAAAACAGGCCCATGATCAGATTAGGGGGTTGTTCAGGCATCGGCGTTTCGATTACCGGCTGCCTCCCCGATCGATTCTGAACGAAGAGATCTTCAGCGAGCGGAGCTGGCAGCTGCTCGGCCTTTCCAAAAACCAGCTGATCCTGCTGGGCGGGCTGAGCGGCGGGGCCGTCGGGGCCGGCATCGACGTGGCCGCACTGGGACACGGGCTTGGCCTTTTCACGGCACTGGGCGCCGTCGGCGGGGCTCTCGGGGCGCTGACCGGGAGAAAGCGGCTCGACTACGCATCATCGCTGCTGGGCATCAAGATCAGCGGCGCCCGCCTCACCATCGGACCGGCTGCTTCGATCTCGCTGTTGTTCGTGCTGATCAACCGCAGCCTGCATTACTTCGAGCACATGGCGAACTGGTCCCACGGCCGGCGGGACTATCAGGAATTATCGCAGCCGCCTGAGGACCAGAGCATCGCCAATCACACCAGCGACTGGCCTGCCGCGCAGCTGAAGCTCTGCAACGAATTTTTCAGATCGGCCGAGAACCCGGAATCCGAGAAACACCGGGCTGCGGCCGTGGACATGGAGACGCTCCTGGTCAAAACCCTGCTCGCCGTCGTCACCCAACGCTAGCTGCTCAGCGGACCATGTCACAGCGGCCCAGCCCCGCCAGGAAAAACTGCGACGACGCCGGGTTACGCCGGCTATCCTGATATTATCATTTGATTATTTGACAGATGGAGCTAAACTGTTTGGAATTTTATCCACCGGTGTTCCGCTTAGCACCCGTTTTCGGCCGGATCAGCTCATGAACTATCTGTCCTCCACCACGGTAAAAGTGATTCTGGCGGTTCTGCTCTTCGTGCTGATCAGGGCGGTAGTCTCCTCCGTTGCGCTGTCGAGTTTCTCGGCGATATTTGTCGACGCCGAATTCAGCAGAGACAGTGTGGTGGAGGTGTTTTACGCCGCTTCGGAGTCGATCGGATTCAGACCCCAGTTCCGAAAAACCTCCGCAACGATCTCCTCGAACCAGAGAGCGGAAACCCGGATCATGCTCAGCAATCATGTGGTGCGCAGACTCAGGGTCGATATCGGGACCGGTCCTGCGGTTGTCAAGCTCTACTCGATCAGGCTGCTCAGCCGTTTCGGGCCGGGCATGACCTTCGATTTCCGGCAGATCTTCGAGCGCTTCACCCCCAATGAGGCGATCACCTCGTTCACGCTGGACAAGGATCATGTGCTGATCAAGACCGACGGCCTGGATCCCTATCTGGTTCTGAAAAATCCCCTGGTCCAGCGCAACAGAGCCCTCGAATACGGTCTGCCGTTTGCCTTCGCACTGTTTTCCTACCTGCTGCTCGGGCGCTTCTCGCCGGGCAGGATACCGGCGATCGGCGACATCACCACCAAACAGTCGTCCTCCGGGATCAACATCGGCTCGCTGGACGGGGTCAGGGGGCTGGCGGCCCTGCTCGTCCTCGGCCAGCACTGCGGGTTGACCGCCACCGGAGGAATTTTCGGGGTGTGGCTGTTCTTCTGCCTCAGCGGCTTCCTGCTCGCCACCCCGTTCGTCAAGCAGCCCGGGCTGGCCCTGTCGGGGACCTATATGGCCGATTATCTGACCAGGAGAATCAAGCGCATCGTGCCGATGTACTACGTAATGATCGTCATCACCTTTCTCTTCGCGGGCAAAATCGAAACCGCCGTCAGGCATTTCCTGTTCATCCAGGCCGACGGGCATTTCTGGTCGATACCGCAGGAAATGTTTTTTTATCTGCTGCTGCCGCTGGTCATGATTGCCAACTTTGTAATCGCCAGGAAAAACCTGTTGGTTTCAACCCTGGTTCTGGCGCTTACCGCCTTCTTCGCTAGCAGCCTGCTGACCAGGGATGTCATTGCGCTCTATGGAAACAACGCTATCCAGAAGGCTCAGGCCGGCATTTTCATCACCGGCAGCACGGCCGCCTTTCTCTATAGCCTGCTGATCGGCAAGTACCGCACCTTTTTCTCGAAACCGGCGGTCCGCTGGACCAGCTCGACCTGCGGTCTGCTCATCCTTGGCGTCTGCCTGGCACTATCGGCCACCAAGCATGGTACCTACGGTCACCTCACGCCCACTGAAAAACCGTTTTATTTCGGTATCGCTGCGAGCCTGCTGATCCTTTCCACCCTGCTGGCGAAAGGCTCGTACCTGGACAAGCTGATGAATCTGCTGCCGCTGCGGGCGGTCGGCGTGGTCGGATACAGCTTCTACCTGCTGCACCCGGCAATGATCGACAGCGTCAGAAGCGCCACGGTCTATTTCGCCGATTACTACCCGGTACGGACCGGGCTGTTCATCCTGGCCGGGATCGCCACCTATGTGGTCTCGATCTTCACCTACTCCTATATCGAACGACCGTTTATCAAGAAGTAACGAGACAAGGGCAGCGGAGGATGGCGACAGGTTGAAGCCTGTTCCCCCACGGTTCCTGCCAGCAGCGGGGCGCCCTTCTACCCCTTGCGGCCGTAGCGGTCGGTGTAATCCCTGAAGATCGACATGACCTTGCGGGTAACAGGGCCCGGCCTGCCTCCGGCGATGGCCTGATCATCAACCGCCACCACCGGCATCACCTCCTTGTTCGACGAGGCCAGGAAGGCCTCGTCGGCGTCCAACAGCTCCTGTCTCAGGACCGGCCGCACCTGCAGCTCGAATTCGGGTTTCAGGATCTTCAGCAGCACGTCTCTGGTGATGCCGGGCAGGATGTCCTCAGAGGCGGTACTCACCACGCCGGCCTTCACGATAAACAGATTCGAGGTGGTTCCCTCCAGCACATGATCATCTTCCGTCACATAGATCGACTCGACCGCCCCGGCCGCCTTGGCGTCCTTGAGCGTGACGATCGCCCTGATGTAATCGATCGATTTGGCTCCCGGGATGTAGCGGTTGAGACGGGCGGTGATGATTTTCACACCGTCGCGATAGCAGGTTTCCGGAAATCGCAGGGCATCGCCGATCAAAACCACCAGCCGGGGATTCGGCCCCGGCGAGATGCCGTCTTCACTGTCCCCGCCGGTGACCAGAAGCCTGATATTGGATTCCTCGAAATCGTTTCGCGCCAGCGTCTGGTGGACGATCGAAGCCAGTTCATCGTTACTCCACGGACAGTGCAACCCGATCAGGCGGGCCGAGTTGCGCAGCCGGGTGAGGTGTTCCTCTAGATGAAAGGGCCGCCCGTTGTACGTGCGCAGAAAATCGAAAACGCCGTAGCCCCTCAGTATGATCAAATCCCGGACCGGCAGAACCGCCTCCCCCTCATCCACGAATGTTCCATCGATATAATAAACCGCCATCCTATGCTCCGTTGTTGAATCGTTACCGTCACACCCATGACCTGTGCGCGCAACCCTAGCATATCTTGCCAACCATTTTCCACGTAAATCGAACGATTCTCTCCATTCCGCAGCGGCCGATTAATTCTGTTGACAATAATAGTTGCCGCATTAATAATTGCCCCATTAAACACCACCCGAACCATATCATGACCGACTGCCAGCACGATTCCCTCGGCCGCACCATCTACCTGACCTCTCAGGCCATGCGCCACCACGTCGATCGAATGCTCAGACCATTCGACATCACCACCGAGCAGCTGCACATTTTGAAGATCATCGAGCGGCAGATCACTGCGACCCAGCGCGAAATCTGCGGAACGGCTGGAAAAAGTCCGGCGAATACCACCCGCATACTTGACAGGCTCGAAAAAAAACGGTTGATAGTCAGACGCGACAATCCGATAGACCGGCGCTCACAGCTCGTATCGCTGACCCCCGGCGGCCAGGACCTGGCGAGGAGGCTGTCGGATCTGTTCGCGGCGCTTTCAGAGAAGATCGAAAAACACATAGATCGAGACGAGGCCGAAATCGTCAAGCAGGTTCTCGGCCGGATCCAGCAGAATCTTGTTGCACTATCCGAAGACCCGGGAGATTGAGATGGGACAGAAACGAACCGTGATTACCGCGTTGCTCTTTGCCGTACTCGCATCGACAGGTTCAGCGCCGGCCGCCGACGGCCCGCCTCCGGCCAACGTCAAGGTGGCGCCGGTGGTTATGGAGGAAGTCTCCCAGACAACGACCGTCATCGGGGGGCTCTACTACGACCGGATCAGCAATATCTCGACCGAACTGGCCGGGCTGGTGGAAAGCGTGGAGGTCAGGCAGGGAGACATGGTCGAGAAAGGCGATCCTCTGGTGCTGCTCAACACCGAAATCCTTGACAAGGAGATCGTCTACCAGCAGGCGAAACTGAAGCAGATCGATCTGCGCATCGCCAACGTCAAGAAGAACTACGACCGGCTCGAGACACTGTTCGGCAAGTCCGGGGTCTCGGAGCGGGACCGCGACGACGCGCTGTTCAATTACCAGAACGCCCAGATCGAAAAACAGGCGACCGAGGCAAACCTCCAGAAACTGCAGATCCAGAAGAAGCGAAGCGTGATCGCTGCCCCGTTTTCGGGCATCGTCATGACCAAGGAGGTTGATTCGGGAAGCTGGGTGTCTCCGGGAATGGTGCTGGTCTCCATTGGATCGACCGAAGACCTGCTGATCCGGGCGCCCATTGCCGAGGATCTGCTGCAATTCGTGGAGAAGGGCCAGCGCATGCCGGTAAGGATTACCGCATTTGACCAGGAGATGACCGGCACCCTGCTTGACATCGATCCGGTGGCCGACCAGAAGACCAAGAACGTCTATTTGAAGATCGGCATCGAGCCGCTGCCGCTGGCGGCCCAGAACATGACCGCCACGGTGTCGGTGCCTTCGAGCATAAAGCGGAACCTGGCAATCATCAGCCGCGCCTCGGTGATCAAGTTCCAGGGCAAGGATTTCGTTTACACCGTCAAGGACGGCAAGGCCTCCATCCTCCCCGTCAATATCGTCGCCTATCTCGGCGACCGGGTCGGGGTCGACAACCCTTACATGGTTCCCGGCATGCCCGTGGTCATCGAGGGCAACGAGCGTCTGCGCCCGGATCAGCCGGTCACCATCGAGGAATAGCCATGGATATCGTCAGATATGCGTTGGACAAACCGGTAACGGTCATCGTTGCGGTCATTCTCATCGTCACCTTCGGCCTGATCGGCCTCAACTCGCTGCCGGTTCAGCTCACCCCCGATGTCGAAAAACCCAAGATCACCGTGGAGACCACCTGGGGCGGCGCCACCCCCTACGAGGTCGAAAAGGACATCATCGAAAAACAGGAAGAGGTGCTCAAAGGGCTCAAGGGGCTGACCAAGCTGGAGAGCTCCAGCTACAACAATCTCGCGCTGGTCACGCTGACCTTCGCCCTGGGCACCGATCTCGACGACGCGCTGCTGAGGGTCTCGAACAAGCTGAACGAGGTATCCGACTACCCCGACAACGTCAAACGCCCGAGTATCGACGCATCCGGTGCGAGCAGCAACCCGGTTATCTGGATGGCATTGAAACCCACCCCGGATAATCAGGTGCCGATCAATCATTACCGGACCTTTTTCGAAGACGAGGTCAGGCAGCATCTGGAGCGCGTCCCGGGCGTCGGATCGCTGCTGGTCTTCGGCGGCACCGCGGATGAGCTTCACGTGGAACTCGATGTTCGGAAAATGGCCCAATACGACATCAGCTTCGACGACATCACCACCGCCATAACGAGGGCCAACACCACAATCTCCGCCGGCGTCATGGGCGTCGGCCGCAAGAACTACCGGATCCGGACCGTGGGGCAGTTCCAAACACCGGATGAGGCGCTCGACGTGGTCGTCTATGAAGACGGCCTCAACCGGGTCTACCTTGGCGATATCGTCAAAGCATCGAAAGACTACGCAAAGGAAATGGGCGCGGTTCTCCACAACGGCGAACAGATCATCGTCGTCGCCGTCCAGAAGGAGCAGGGGGCCAATGTACTGGAGATGACCGACAATGTCGAGCGGCAGGTCAACTATCTCAATGAGACCATCCTCAAGGACAACGGCCTCAACCTGCAGATGCTCTACGATGAGCGGCCCTACATCAATACCGCCATCAACCTTGTCAAGCAGAACGTGCTGATCGGCGGCCTGCTCGCCATCGCCGTTCTGCTGACCTTCCTGCGCAGCGTCCGGTCGACGCTGACCACCGCGCTGGCGATCCCGATCTCGGTGATCGGCTGTTTCATCTTTCTGTGGCTCGCCAACCGCAGCCTGAACGTCGTCAGCCTGGCCGGGATCTCGTTTGCGGTCGGCATGCTCGTCGACAACTCGATCGTCGTGCTGGAGAATATCGACCGCCACCGCAAAATGGGCAAGACCGCATACCAGGCGGCACTGGAGGGTACCAGGGAGATCTGGGGTGCGGTGTTTGCGTCAACCGCCACCACGGTGGCGGTGTTTCTGCCGGTCATCTTCATGCAGGAAGAATCAGGCCAGTTGTTCCGGGACATTGCGATCGCCATCACCTTCTCGATCATGATCAGCTTTCTGGTGTCGGTCACCGTGATCCCGACCATGATCAACCTGCTCTACAGGAGAAGCGGCAAAAGGCGAGACGGCTGGCTGCAGCGCTCCGTCATCGGACCCTTTTTGGTGAAGATCATCATGGCCTTTTCCAATCTCTGCCTGGCCAACATATTCACCCGTCTGACTGCCATCATCGTGTTCACCTCGCTGTCCATCGCCATCGTGTTCTGGCTCCGTCCCAGCGCCGAATACCTGCCCCAGGGCAACCGTAACCTGGTGCTCAACATCCTGATTCCGCCCCCCGGCTACTCGATCGAAAAATACAAGGAGATCGGCGATTATATCTACGAACAGGCGAAACCCTATTACCAGGAAAACAACCCCGAGCAGGTCGCACCGATCAAAGACATGTTTTACGTCGGCGCCGACCGGATGACGCTGTTCGGAGCGCAGTCCATTTACGAAACCAGAGCCCGGGAACTGATGGGCATATTCATGCGCATCATGAACTCCATCCCCGGCTACTTTGGAGTGTCGATCCAGGTCGGCATCTTCCAGTCCGAACTCGGCGGTGGACGCTCCATAGACATCAACGTTTCCGGAGAGGATATCGACACCATCGTGGCCGGCTCCCGGGCGATTTTCGGCGCCACCGGACAGAAGATCGCCGGGGCCCAGATCCGCCCGGTCCCCTCTCTTGAAACAAGCTATCCCGAAATCCGGGTAATCCCCAACAAGGAGCGGCTTGCGGCCAACGGCCTCAGCGAACGCGATCTCGGCATCTACGTCGACATCCTGATGGACGGCAGAAAGATTGACGAGTACCGGCCGGCCGGCGTAAAACAGATCGACCTGATTGTCAAAGGCAGCGACGAGCGCTTCGATTCCCCGGAGGAACTGCTTGAGGCAACCATCGTCAACCGCTTCGGCAAGCTGATCAAACTCGGCGACGTGGCCAGCCTCGAATACGGCGAGGGGATGCCGCAGATCAATCACCTCGAGCGCAAGCGGACAATCACCCTGCAGGTGACGCCGCCCGCTTCTATCGCGCTGCAGGAGGCGATCGGGATCATCGAAAACGAGGTCCTGGCCGGCTTGAAACAGGCGGGCCAGCTTGACGGGCTGCAGATCAGCATCGGCGGCAACGCGGACAAACTGGTGGAAACCGGCAAGTCGCTGCAGTGGAACCTGCTGCTGGCACTGCTTATCACCTACCTGCTGATGGCGGCGCTGTTCGAGAACTTCCTCTACCCGTTCATCATCCTGTTCACCGTTCCGCTGGCCGCTGCCGGCGGGTTTATCGGACTGCTGGCGGTCAACACCTTCATCGCCCCGCAGGGCTTCGACATCCTCGCCATGCTCGGCTTCATCATCCTCATCGGCACCGTGGTCAACAACGCCATACTCATCGTGCATCAGTCGCTTAATAACGTGCGGTACAACGGGCTGGTCGGTATCCAGGCCATATCGGAGGCGGTCAAGACCAGGATCCGGCCGATTTTCATGAGCGCCACCACCTCGATTCTGGCGCTGACCCCGCTGGTCGTGGCCACCGGCTCGGGATCGGAACTCTACCGGGGCCTCGGCTCAATCCTGCTGGGCGGTCTGGCCCTGTCGACCATATTCACGCTGTTCGTGATCCCGGCCCTGCTGGTCTTCGTGATCGGGTTCGAAAAGCCCAGACCGGATCGAAACGGAGCATAAAGCCGGCAGAGCGATCTGAGGAAATAACCATCAGTTTGGCAGGAACTTTCCATCGTGATTACAGTCATGGAAATCAACCACAGAGAGGTGACCATGAGCGATCAGAAAGTTCCCGTCAAACACTACCACTACCTGAAGTCCACCTTCCCGGATTTCATCGATGCGGTCGAGAATCTCGGCGCCACCGCCAGACAGGCAGGGCCGCTCGACCAGAAAACCACCGAACTGATCCAGCTGGGCGTCGCCGCCGCCACCGGCTCGACCGGCTCGGTCCATTCCCATGCACGGCGGGCCCTTGCCGCCGGCGCCGACCGCCAGGAAATCGAACACGCCCTGCTGTTGCTGGTATCGATCATCGGCTTCCCCAAAGTCGCCGCAGCCCTGGCCTGGGTCCAGGAAGATTTCGATTAATCAGGCGTCTTTCCATCAAGAAGCAGATAACTGACTCAGATCCGGGGAAAGCAGTGGCGCCTGCGTTCGCTTCTGTCATTTACCCCGCAGAATTACGGGGACATTAGAATTACGGGGACATGATACTTAATTTGAACTGCAATTAAGTATCATGTCCCCGTAATTCCCGAGTTGATGAAACAAACAGAGATGGCGGCAGCGGGGGTGGGTTGGTTGCGGATGCATCGCGGAGGCCCGCCTTATCAGTGAAACCGCCTGTCGACCGCCCAGGCGGCCGAAGGCCGACATCCGAATCGACGTTTCACTGATACGGCGATAAGGCCGGAGAGCAGCAGCCGCAATTAGCCCACCCCCGCGTCCTTCCCCGAACCAGAATTTTCAGATCCATTTTTCGATGGAAATTCGCAGCAATGCCCATCGGGTCATTCGCCGAGGTATGCCTTGATGATCGATTCGTCCCGGCGCAGGGTTTCGGCGTCGCCCTGGATCACGATCCTGCCGGTCTCGAGGACGTAGCCGCAGTTGGCGAGTTTGAGCGCGACCTTGGCGTTCTGCTCAACAAGCAGGATGGTCACCCCTTCCCTATTGAGCTTGACGATGATCCGCATGATCTCCTGGACCAGAAACGGGGCCAGTCCCATGGACGGCTCATCGAGGAGCAGCAGCCTGGGATTGGTCATCATCGAGCGGCCGATGGCCAGCATCTGCTGCTCGCCTCCGGACAGAAACGCCGAGTCCCGGTGCCTCCGCTCCCTGAGCACCGGAAATATTTCGAATACATGCTGCAGGCGGCGGGCGCGCTCGTCCTCGTCGGTGAGGGTGAAGGAACCGAGTTCGAGGTTTTCAAGAATGGTCATCCCCTTGAAGATCTTTCTTCCTTCGGGGACGTGGATCAACCCCATCTTGACGATGTCATGGGCCGCTTTTCTGGTGATGTCCTCACCGAGGAAGCGGACCGTCCCGCCACTCGCCCGGGTCAGGCCCGAGATGGTGCGCAGGGTGGTACTTTTACCGGCCCCGTTGGCACCGAGCAGGGTGACGATCTCCCCTTTGTTGACCGTGAATGATATGGAGCGAAGGGCGTGAATCTTGCCGTAATAGGTCTCCAGATTCTCTATTTCAAGAATGGGCTCGCTCATGGCTCCTCATCCTCTTCCCTGCCGAGATACGCCTCGATCACCTTGGGGTTGCTTTGCACCTGCTGGGCATTGCCCTCGGCGATTTTCCGCCCGTAGTCGATCACCGTGATCATTTCAGAAACCTTCATGACCAGCCCCATGTCGTGCTCGATGAGCAGGACGGTGATGTCCAGTTCGTCGCGGATCCGTTTGATGAGCCCGATCAGCCGCTGCTTTTCATCGAAGTTGAGGCCCGCGGCCGGTTCGTCGAGCAGCAGCAGCCGCGGCCTGGTGGCCAGCGCCCGGGCCCATTCGACCCTGCGTTGGGTACCGTATGAGAGGTTCGAGGCGACCCGGTCCTTCTCACCGAGGATGCCCACGAATTCCAGACAGGATTCGCAGAATTCCCTGATTTCGCGCTCCTCGCGCCGCTGCGAACCGGTGCGCAGGATCGCCCCGATGGCGCCGGCCCGGGTGCGGCAATGCATTCCCGACATCACGTTCTCGAGCACGGTCATCGACTTGAACAGTCTCAGGTTCTGGAAGGTGCGGGCCATTCCTCGCCGGGTGATCCGGTGCGGACGCTGGCGGGTGATGGCCCGGCCGTCGAAATCGATGCGGCCGCTGCCGGGCTTGTAGAACCCGGTCAAGCAGTTGAACACCGAGGTCTTGCCGGCCCCGTTGGGGCCGATCAGGCTGGCGATGCTGCCCTGCTCCACGGAAAAGCTGAGATCCTTGATGACCTGCAGTCCCGCAAAGTTCAGGTTCAGTTTATCGACTGTGAGCAGCGCCATTATCAGGGATTCGGTTCTTGATTCGACCACTTACGATTTTTTCGCCGGCCATATCCCCTCGGGGCGATACAGCATGATCACCAGCATCACGATCGCGAAAACCAGGATCCGCGACGACCCGAGGTCGCGGAACACCTCGGGGAACAGCACCAGCGCGAAGGCTCCGACGATCACTCCGGGGATCTTGCCCATTCCGCCCAGAACCACACCGAGCAGGATCAGCACCGACTGCTGGAAGGTAAATGTCTCCGGTGATATGGCGGTCATCTTGGCGGCAAAAAAGCAGCCGGCGATCCCCCCGAAAATCGCGCCGATCACATAGGCGTAAAGTTTCACCGCGACCCGGTCGATACCCATCGCCTCGGCCGCATCCTCGTCTTCCCGCACATACTGCCAGGCCCTTCCGAGCCGCGAATGCTGCAGCCGGTAACTGACGAAACAGGCGAGAACGGCAAGGATCAGGAAGACGTAATAGAAATGGGCGATCTGGCTGATCTCGAATCCGAAGATCGAGGGCTTCTCGATGCCGATCAGCCCGCTCGCCCCGCCGGTGATTTCCAGGTTCCTGGCGATAATCCGTACGATCTCGCCGAACCCCAGCGTGACGATGGCCAGATAGTCGCTGCGCAGCCGCAGCGTGGGGCCGCCGATAACGATCCCGGCGACGCACGAGAACAGTACCGCCGCCGGGATCGTCAGCCAGAAGTTGACCCCGAACTGAGAGGTCAGAATCCCGGTGGTATAGGCGCCCACCGCGAAAAACGCGGCGTAGCCGAGGTCGAGCAGCCCGGCATAGCCGACCACGATGTTCAAACCGAGGCAGAGCATCACGTAGAACCAGACGTTGCTCATCACCTCGAGTACGTAATTGTTGGCGATCAGCGGCAGCAGCATCGCCGCCGCAGCCATGACCGACAGCACGATCAGCCGGTTGCGCTGCGACTCGAGCCAACCCAGCGGACCGCCGGAACCGTCTGCCTGATTCGCTGCACCGGAGATAGAGTCAGGACTGGTCATGCTACATCCTTTCGATTTCAGTTTTGCCGAGGATCCCGGTCGGCTTGAAAACCAGCAGCAGAATCAGGATGCCGAAGGAGAACACGTCCTTCCACTCGGTGCCGATGAACGGGATCTGGGTACCGTAAGACTCCAGCAGCCCCAGCAGCAGACCGCCGAGCATCGCTCCGGGTATCGAGCCGATACCGCCGATAACCGCCGAGGTGAAAGCCTTGAGACCGACCACGAAGCCCATGAAGAAATGAATGGAACCGTAGTAGGTGCCGGCCATGATGCCCGCACTCGCTGCCAGCGAAGTACCGATGAAGAAGGTGAGGGCGATGATCCGGTTGACGTTGATGCCCATCAGCCGGCACGCATCCTGATCGATGGCGATGGCCCGCATGGCCTTTCCGTACATGGTCTTGTGGACGAAGAGGTAAAGCGCGATCATCAGCACCGCCGCCGCACCGACCAGCACCATCTGCGTATAGGTGATAAAGACGTTGCCGAGTTCGAGGCCGTCGTACCCGAGATCGGTGGAAAAGGCCAGATACTCGCCGTCGGTGAGCGCCATGACCAGGTTGGCGAGAATCATCGACACGGCCAGCGCGGTAATCAGGATGGAGAGCCTCGGGGCAGACAGCATCGGCTGATACGCGACCCGCTGAATCAGCACCCCGAGCAGCCCCACCGCGATCATGCTGAGCACCATCGAGCAGAGGATTCCCGTCCAGCTGTCGCCGAGGAAGGCGCTGAGAAAGGAGAGCACCACAAAGCCGATGAAGGCACCGAGCATATAGAGATCGCCGTGGGCGAAATTGAGCAGCTTGATGATGCCGTACACCATCGTGTAGCCGAGAGCGACAAGGGCGTAGAAGGAGCCGAGAATCAGACCGTTGGCAAGCTGCTGTAAAAGGATATCCTGAAACGACATGGGATGTAAGGCGTACTAAATTCCAGCCCGCCGACCGAACCTGCCGGCGACGAAGCGGCGAAGATCCCGGATCAATAGGGAAACGGCCCTCGGGCAGGCCGTTTCCCCTGAAATACAAGGAACTGCAGACCGGTAAGCTTCAGGCTACTCGGCAAGCGTCCATTTGCCGTCTTTGGCGATCAGCGTGACGAAGTTGCTGCGCGCCAGCGTGTTCTTGTCGGTGAACGAAATCGGACCGGCAATGCCGGTGAACCCCGAGGTTTCGGCAAGCGCCTTTTTGATGGCATCCTTGTCGGTTGACCCGGCGCGGGTAATCGCGTCTGCCATCAGGTTCATGCCGTCATAGGCCAGTGCCGCATAGGCATCGGGTTCCTGATTGAAGGTCTGCTTGTATTTGGCGTGGAATTCCTTGGCCGCCGGCAGATATTCGACTGTCGGGTTGGAAAAGCAGTAGACGCCTTCCGCCGCCTTGCCGGCGATTTCAAGCAGCTTTGGAGAGTTGGAACCGTCGCCGACGGCAATCAGATCGCGATAGCCGGCCTGGCGCAGCTGCTTGATGACGAGCGCGCCGTCGGCGTAGTAGGCGGTCCAGAATACCGCATCGGGAGCCTTGGACTTGATGCGGGTAACCAGCGCCGACTGATCCTGTTCGCCTTTGTTGACGACTTCATAGGCAACCACTTCCTTGCCCATCGCCGTCCACTTTTCGCGGGTCAGCTTGGCAAGATCCTCGGAATAACCGTCGCCCTGGTGGATGAGGGCGATTTTCTGGATTCCCTTCTTCTCGAACAGCTCGACCGCCGTGTTCACCTGGTCGAAGCCGGTTGAGTTGATCTGAAAGGCGTTGCCCATGTTCGCATCGATCAGCTTGGTGGAGTTGGCCGCGCAGATCACGAACGGTACATTGGCGTCACCGTAGATTTTCAGGGTCGGCAGGGTGGCACCCGAACAGTAGCCGCCGACTACCGCAGCGACATCCGCCGAGACGAGCTTGTTGGCCGCCGCTGTTCCCTGCTGGGGATCACAGGCGTCGTCGCCGGTCATGGTGACGATATTCATCCCCAGGACCCCGCCGCCCTCGTTAATCTCCTTGGCCGCGAGCTTTATCGCGTTTTCCATGTCTTTCCCGGATGTCGCCTCGGATCCGGTAGTGGGAATCATGATGCCGATCTTCAGGTCGGCGGCGTGCACCTGGCCAAACAGCAGCATCCCGGCAGCAACGCCGCAGACAGTGGAAACCAATAACGATTTTCTCATTGCATTCTCCTTTTCATGATGTGGTTATCTGCTGGCCCCGCCCCTCCGTACAGCCCGCGGGAATTTTATGACGTAAAACAGAAATTCAACCCTGTTGACCCGCTCTTGTCAAGAACATCGGTGGATTATTTTTTCCCTGGCGGCGATTCCAGGCAGACCGTCGGCCCGGGCCCCCCCGGTCAGCCGAACACGACGCTGACGAATCGGGCCGGCTCGATGGCTGCAATCTGGCAGGCCAGATCATGCATCGCCCGGTAGTGATGTTTCATCCGGGCATCCGGATTTCTCAGGTTATACTGCCGGTACCTCCAGAACGAAGTGGCCGCCGCAGCGTATTCGATATGGCGCTGAAGCAGCTCCCGCTCCAACGCTTCGAGTTCACGGACGCGCTGATACCCGGCAACCAGGGATCCGGTCAGCTCGAGCGAGAAGCGGTCAGCGGCGGTGCAACAGCCGGCGGCTGCCATGCCGATGTCGAAAACCAGAAAGTATTCACAGGCCTCCTCGAAGTCGAGAAGGGCGACCAGGGTCCCGCCGGCGAAGAGCAGGTTGTCGTAAAACAGATCGCCGTGGATGAATCCCTTCGGCAGCGCATCGTCGCAGATTTCGGCAATATGATGCCGGCGCCTGGAAAGCCAACTCAGATACTCATCGTCTCCGGCAATCCCTTCAAGTTCGGCGAAAGATTCGACCCCGTAGGAAAAGCGCCGCTCGAGAGAGGCGGGAGGCCTCAGCGCATGCAGCTGGGCCAGGGCGGCCCCGACCTGAAACAGCTGCTGCCTATCGAGTTGATTGACCACCTGCCCGGGGATGTACTGCTTCAGGTAGACCGGCTTGCCGTCGTGGTCGAGGTAGAGCCGTCCGTCTTCTGCTGCGATAACCTTGGTGGCAGGAAAACCAGCTGCTTCGAGGCAGCTCAGGATCGAGCACAGCCTGTTGATTTCAGCGAAATCCTTCTCGTCGCATACGGAGAGGACGTAGACTCCCGTAGCGGTATCGACCTTTATGCTCGAATTGGCCAGCCCGCCCTCAAGAGGATGGAACCCGCGCACCCGGCCCACCGGATAGCTGCTGATGATCTGCTCGACCAGTTCCGGCGTCAGTACGGTATACGTCGCCATGGCTCCTCTCGTCGCCTCTCGTCACTTTTGTCAGGATTGTTTTTTGCGCTCCAGCTCATCCCACCGGGCGTAGAGGCGTTCGATCTCGGCCCGCGCCCGATCAAGGCCAGCCCATACCTCCTGCAATTTGGCAGGGTCTGCTGCCAGCGCCGGATCTTCTATCTGCTGCTCGAGCTTCCCGCAGGACAGTTCGGCCGCCATGATCCGCTCTTCAATCTGCTCGTATTCCCGCTGTTCGAGATAGGTCAGGCGGCCGCCTTTGGGTTTCTTCGGCGGGGCTTTTGCCGCAGCCGGGGCCGGAACCGGTTTCAGGCTCCGCCGCCGATCCTCCAGATCGTTCAGCCACTGTTCGTAGTCACCATACATCGCGATGCGCCCGTCTCCGGTGAAACCGAGGACCTGGTCGCAGACGCGGTCGAGCAGGTAGCGGTCGTGGGTTACCAGCATGACCGCGCCGCCGAATTCCTGCAGGCTTTCCTCCAACACGTCCAGGGAGGCGATATCGAGATCGTTGGTAGGTTCGTCGAGCAGCAGGATATCGGCCGGCTGCCGCATCAGCTCGGCGATCAGGATCCTGGCCTGCTCGCCGCCGGACAGGCTGCCGACCGGCGTGTCGAGCTGGTCCGGTCTGAACAGGAAGCGTTTCGCCCAGGACACGACATGCACAGACCGCCCCCTGAAAACCACCGAGTCGCCTTCCGGTGCCAGTGCCCTGCGCAATGAAATCTCCGTGTCGAGGCAGCCGCGGTCCTGAACAAAGTTGACGATGGCCAGGCCGTCGGCGGCGGCGACTGTTCCCTCGTCCGGCTCCAGCCCGCCGGTTGCACAGCCATAGAGCAGATTGAGCAGGCTCGATTTCCCGCAGCCATTTCTGCCCACCAGACCGATGCGTGTCCCCGGAGTCACCGTGAAACTGAGATCGGAGAACAGGCTTGTGCCCTGACGCATGAGGCCGAGATGGCGGACCTCCAGAAGCTTTTTGGTCTTTCTGCCGGTAGCGGTGAAGTCGATGGCCACCGTGCTGCCCGCCCGGTTGTGGTGCTTGATGGTATCGAGTCTGTCGCTCAGCCGATAGGCTTCATCGATCCGGTATTTCGCCTTGGTCGTGCGGGCCTTGGGCCCCCGGCGCAGCCACTCGGTCTCCCGGCGCACCTTGTTTGCGAGCTTCTCCTCGAGCCGCTGCTGCTGATCGAGAAATTCCGCCCGTTTTTCGAGAAAATATGAATAGCTCCGATCGACCTGAAAGATTCCGCCGGGATACTGGGAAGACAATTCGACGATCCGGTTCGTGCAGTTTTCCAGGAACTGCCGGTCATGACTGACCAGGATACAGGTCGGCGGGCTGAGCGGACTGTTCTTACCGATCAGCTGTTCCAGCCAGACGATGCCCTCGATGTCGAGGTGATTGGTGGGCTCGTCCAACACCAGCAGGTCCGGTTCGATCATCAGCGCCCGGCAGATCGACACCCGCTTGCGCCAGCCGCCCGACAGCTGCGCTACCGGCTGCCCGGAATCCGCCAGCTCGATCCGGCTCAGCAGCGCCTGGGCGCGGTTCAGCTTCTGTTCGAAAGGCAGCGGGGAAGCGGCGAGCGGCTCGAGCAGGTTGTCCAGCGGGGTAGCATCTTCCTGGAATCTATCATCCTGCGCCAGGTAGCTGACGATGAGCCCGGAGCGCTTCTCGACCGCGCCGCCGTCCTCGTCTTCGAGACCGCTGATGATCCTCAGCAGCGTCGATTTCCCGGATCCGTTGGGACCGATCAATCCGATCCGGTCGCCGGCGCCGATGACCAGATCGAGGTTGGTAAAAAGCTGCTGGGCAGCGAACGCTTTGCTGACGGACTTCAGGGTAACGATTGCTGACATCGGGATTCTGGAATTGGTCCGGGATCCGGACACCCATCCTCACAGGTTGAAAATTTACGCCGTTAAGGGTATAAGCAGTACAACTTTTTTCTGGTAATAGCTCCCGTTTACGGATAAGATACGAAATATACAGGTAAAAAACATATTCCACAACAGTCCAGCCATTTATGAGTGAGCGTTTTCATATCATCGTCACTGGAGAAAACGGACGCTCAACATATTTTGCTTTTTCCCGCAGTAAATTTTTTTCAATCACCTCTCTGCTTGCAGCCTGCATCATCGCCGCCGCGCTGATATTCATCACCTCGGGCGACTCGTTATTCATAGGCAAAAAGGTCCATGAACTGGAGGCCGAACTCGCCAGAACCTCCCAGGTGACCCAGATCTATCTGAATGAAATCGAGCAGCTCAGGAAATCGCAGGACGAGCGGATAGAAGCGATCAAACAGGATTACGAATTTAAGCTCACCAATCAGCAAACCCAGTACGACCTGGAAAATTCCAGCCTGAAGCTGGAAAGCGTCGAGATGATGAACAGCGCCATCGGCGATCTGAACTCTCGGAGTGAACTCATCGAATCGGTCATGGAGCAGATCGGGATCAAGATCGTCAAACCGGTACCGGAGAAAACGGGTCACCGCGGCGGCCCGTTTATTCCCGTCGAAGAGCAGCCCCATGTCGCTTTGGTGAAAAAGGTGGACGAGTATCTGCGGACCATCAAATACCTGCCGCTGGGCAGACCGGTCAAAGGGACTGTTTCATCAAAATTCGGGAACCGCACCGATCCATTGAACGACCGGAAAGGATTCCATGAAGGCGTCGACATCCTCGCCAATTATGGTGATAAAATCAAAGCCACAGCTGCCGGCGTGGTTGTCTGTGCTTACCAGAACGGCGGGTACGGGAACTATGTGGAAATCGACCACGGCAACGGCTATCGGACGATTTTCGGCCACCTGAAAAGCTTCAGTGTCAAAAAGGGGGACTCGGTCAAGCGCGGCCAGATCATCGGTCTGGTCGGTAACACCGGGCGTTCCACCGGACCGCATCTGCACTACGAGATCAGGCTGAACAAAAAGCCGATCAATCCTCAGAAGTTCATGAAAGTTGCCGATCTGACTCCCGCCCTCGCCGATATGGCACAATGAGCATCTTCAAGAGCAGCAGCAGCCTCGACAAACAGACCCGCAGAGTCGACAACGAGACCATCTCGTCTATCATCGACCAGAACATGATCATAACCGGTGATCTGAGCTTCCAGGGGAAGACGCGTATCGACGGGACGGTCAACGGAGACATAAAAGGCGAGCACCTCATCCTGAGCCAGTCCGGCTCGATCAAAGGAGATCTGGAAGTCGTGACCTTCGTCTGTCACGGCACCATCGACGGCAGCGTTTCGGCCGGCATGGTCACGGCCCGCAAGGGATGCATGATCAGGGGGAAGGTGGCGGCGGAAAATCTCATCGTCGAACCCGGAGCCTCCCTGGACGGTGAGGTGAAAACCGCAGGTTCCGCCGATGTCGAGACCGGTAAAGATGAATCAATCTCCTGACCCGTGGAGTTCAACCGTACCTGACAGCCAGCCATGGTTCCCGTAAACGTAACCGGCATCGCCAACCGCCTCACCTGCCCTGTCTGCGGCAACGACGAGGTATTTTTCGAACTGGCCAACGACGTACTGCTGACCTCCTACTATATCCAGAACAGCGACGGCAGCTTCACCCACGACGGCGACTCCACCCAGGTCAACGGCGAAGTTCTGCTGTTCTGCGGCTCCTGCCAGGAAGATCTGACCCAGTATCATCAGCGGTTCCGGGAGATGATCTTTTGACCGGTCGGCCGCGGATCATCGACAGCAATCAGGGGTTCGGCGAACACTACCAGAACCTTTGCGCAGGCGACATCATCTGCTGCCGCCTGCGCCTGCGGCAGGGAGAGGAGCATCTGCTGCTCGATCTCTCCGCACGCGGGGTGATCGGAATACCGTCATTCACGTCGCAGCTGTGCAGCCGCTCGAAAGCCTTTCAGACCCGGCTGTTCTCCCCGTATATGCTACCCGATACCGAGGTCGTCTACACGCTCCATGACCTGACCGAGGTAATCACCGGCTACGGCAGAAACCGCCGCCGGGAGGTAATCGTCAAGCTGGAGCGAAAAAACAGCGGACTCGGGGTTCTCAAGTTCGCCTCGATCGAAGACGTTTACAGCCAGTCCATCCTCGGCCTCCTGCACTTCCCATTCGTCCTTCAACCGTTTTTTCCGGCACTCAGGGACGTGCGGGCGATCATCATCGATGACTACGTGGAGGCCTATGAGCGGAGCAACCCTGACAACTTCAGGAGCAATCTGCACTGCGGAGGAACCGCGCAACCGCTCGAACTGACGGACGAACAGCTTGGCCTGTGCACATTGGTCATGGAACGGGGCGACTTCCCGTATGCGCATATAGACCTGATGATCGACCAGAACGGCGACAGCTATTTCAGTGAAATCAACCTTCGCGGCGGCCTGCGGGGGGCCCGGATCGATGCCGGGGAGTACCGGCAGCGGATCAAGACGGTGGAAGAGCAGCTGTGCCGGTGGATCCTCAAGCAGGAGCTTGACGAGGCAGACCCCGGCAAACAGGCATAAAAAAAGGGAGACCCGGCAACCGGACCTCCCCTCAAACCATCAATCGGGAAAATGCTTATACACAGCCGGTCGGCTTCGGCAGACCAGCCATTTTACATGCTCCCTTGCCGGGTCCGGACGGGAACAGTTCGTAGATTCTCTTCAGCGGAAAACCGGTAGTCTTGGAAAGGATACGAACCATCGGAGCGATACCGTTTTTCTTGTAGTACTCCTGGAGCGCATCGATGACTTTCTGATGCTCTTCAGTCAACTCGGAGATACCTTCGGAATTCTTCACGTAGTCGACCCAGTCTTCGTTCCACTCATCCATTCCTTTGAGAAGGAAGCCGTCTTCATCAACCTGGAAGGATTTTCCATTGTGTTCTACTGTGGGCATTTCTAACCTCCTTGATATTTGATTCTTCGATAACTAGCAAAATCACTAGTAACAAAATACCGATTACACATTGACAGTAATTGGCCTTAATACTATAGCATTAGCGGTTTGTCAAGAGGGTCGGCGATCATTTATTCCGTGAACAGAGATTACCATCAAATCCCTGATTTTGCACTGCATTTCTGGCATCATCCAGAGCCTCGAAATGATCTCAATACGAATTTTGGTTGACAGATCGGACAAGCCGTACTTGATGAAGGAGCTGCAGTACGATGGTTTGGTGCGATTTTCCTTGCAGGATGGCCTCATCCGGGTTAAATCCATCCCCGATCAGCTTCTGCAGACACAGCTGTTATTTTCCCGTTCGCAACCGGTTTTGCAGCCCCGGGCGGACCCAACCACAGCCATTTGGTTTTATGCTTGAATTTCTGAGAAAACGAGCCCAATCGATCGTCATCCAGGTCCTCGTCGTCATTATCGCTCTCGTGTTCATTTTCTGGGGAGTCGGCACCAACCTGATGAACAAGCAGGAAGCGGCGATCGTCGTCGACGACGAGGAAATCAGCTTCCAGGACTTCCAGCAGGCCTATGACCGGGCCTATACTCTGTTCGCCCAGCAGTTCGGCGGTACGGTGCCAAAAGGGCTGGCGGAAAGTCTCAACATCAAGCAGCAGGTCATCAATCAGCTGATTCAGGAGTCGCTGCTCAGACAGGGCGGACAGGAGATGGGCCTGATGGTCAGCAGCATGGAGATTCAGAACGCAATCGAGAATATGGTCCAGTTTCAGCAGGACGGAGTGTTCAGCATGGAACGTTATCAGGCGATTCTTGCATCAAACCGCCTGTCACCTGAGAAATATGAACAATCTTTGAGATATGAACTGCTCGGCAACAAAACCGTCGAAAACATTTCCGCATTCTCCCAGGTAGCCAGCGATCATGAGATCGAGGAAATCTACAACTTGGAAAAGGAGACCGTATCGGTCTCCTATGTGGTCTTTTCCCCCGATTCGTATATCGACGGGATCGACGTAACCGACGAAGGGCTGGCCCAGTGGTACACCGAACACGGCCAATCCTATCAGACCGAAAAACAGATAGAGGTCCGCTACCTGCCCTTTCTCTACCGCGATATCGGCGCCAAAATCACCATCGGTGACGACGAGCTGAAGCGCTATTACGACGAGCATCTGAGCGACTATCAGAGCGCCGAACAGCGGCGCGCCCGCCACATCCTGCTGAAGGCCGCGGCGGGGGATTCCGAGGAGGTTCATCAGCAGCAGCGGGCCAAAGCCGAGGAGGTCCTCGAGAAAGCAAGAAGCGGCGAGGATTTCGCTCAACTGGCCGAGCAATTTTCTGAAGGCCCGACGTCGGCAACCGGTGGAGATCTCGGTTTTTTTACCGCAAACCAGATGGTCAAGCCATTCAGCGACGCGGTTTTCGCGATGGACGCGGGACAAATCAGCGACATCGTGAAAACCGATTACGGCTATCACATCATCAAACTCGAAGAGATCCGCCCGGCCGAAACCACCCCGTTTGAAGTCGCCCGAGACTCCATAAAGGAGAAACTGCAGCTCGAGCAGGCCAAACCCATGGCCTTCGAACTTGCCACCTCGGCATACGAGGGAATCATCGGCGCGGGCAGCCTCGACGCCTATCTCAAGGACCAGCCGGACACCGCCGTCGTAGAGACCGGATTCTTCAGCCGATCGGCTCCGCCGGAAGGAATTACCGCCGACCAGAGGTTTCTGGAAACCGCCTTCGCCCTGAACGAAAAGGAGTTGAGCTCCATCGTCGAGACTGACGACGGCTATGTGATCATCTCCGCTGCGGCGGTCAAGCAGCCGCAGGTCCCCGCTCTGGAGGAAGTACGTCAACGGGTCGAGAAGGATTACCGGGAAGAGCAAGCCGCCGAGCGGGCGTTGGCCGATGCGGAGCAGATGATCGCCGACCTTGGCACCGACGGATCAAAGCTGGAGGAGCTTGCCGCGTCTAAAGGCCTCACCGTTCAGGAATCGGGACCGATGATGAAAAATGACCCGCAGCCCACCTCATCCTTCCCTCAGTCACTGGCCCAGGATGCCTTCAGCCTGACTCGCTCCGCGCCCATTGCAGCGAGCCCGGGACAGGTCGGAGATGACTATTACGTATTCCGGTTCAACGAACGCAAGCCCCCGCAGACCCCGCTCAGCGACGACGACCGCAGCCGTTACCGGGAGGTGCTCCTGCAGCTGAAACAGCAGCGCGTCGTCGATGCCTGGCTCAGAAACCGGCAGCAGAATGCCGATATCCGTATCCATTCAAGCCTTAAAAATTTCTAGCCAGACACCATTCGCGTTTCATCTATCCGCATCTTCTGGCGGCGCCCGGTGAGCCACCCGGCGCCGCTTTGCTGTGTCCACCAGGCCAATCTTTGTCCCCGCGTCCCTGTTTTTTTCATTTATATCCAGGGGAAACAATGATAAGTTAGCTGGTTGGCCCGGTTTATTTTTCATTTCTACCATCGCCCGTTCGCGTGGACTCGTTGGATAACCGTTTATGTCCGGTGTGAAAGACATTCTCCAGGAATACGACAGGTTGGGATCGTTCGAGCAGGCATTGCTGCAGCTGCTGTCGATCATCTACGAACCCGCCCATACCACCCTTATCGTCAACTGTCTGAAGAAACTGGATTTGAAAGGGCCACGGGGGAATCGCCCCACGACCCCGTTCGTCAACCACTATATAGCGAAACTGGAGAAAGGCGGTTTTCTCAACGATAAACGCCAGGTCCATGCCGAACTCGTAGAAATCCTATCGAGAAAAACGCTTGACAAGCAGCGCTTTTCAACCTACGCCTCAGTCGTCCAGAAGGAAGCCCCGGCGGCCTATTATTACGGCAAATGGTCGACCCGCTGCTGGAGAGCCGTCCGGGAACTGCGCATTGGGATCTACACGCAGAATTTCGAGCTCATTGACCAGGCCCTGTCCTTTCTCGACAATCAGTGCCAGCAACTGCCGTTCGGCGTGCCGCCCGTCATCCAGATCGTGGCCAGGCCGTTCGACCGGTCATGGTTTGCTTCCCTCCCCCCGTCCTTGCAATTTTATCTGCTTAATCATATCGTCAGGTTCGCCCTCGACAACCTGCTGCCGTTTCCCGAGATATCCGAATACCTCGAAGACGATGCCGGTTTTCGGCATCTCGGGGAAGATGAACTGCTGCCGTTTCAGCGGCTGCTGCTCAACCTCTATCTGTTCCAGGGCCGGATAGACAAGGCCTGGGCGCTGCTTGAGCGGAACGACGATATCGGAACGGCGACAGGATCGGCGGCAACGCTTGCCTTTCTCAAGGGAGACTACCAGGCCGCGCAGCGGCTGTTTGACGATGATCTGGACCGACTCAAATCAATAAACAAAACAGATGCGTCCGCATTTTTCGGCCCCCAGGGGTTGTTTCACGTGCTCAGCAGCCTGGCGCGCGGCGACAGTGCGGCGCTGGATCGGGCCGCCCGCCAGATATCCATCGCCCTGAGCGTGTTTGAAGAGAGCGAGGAGCATCACTGTTACCTGTTCCTCAATGCGGTCGTCGAACATCTTCTCAAGCAAGATGGTCAGCAGGAGATAACCGTGCCCGCTGACGCAGCGCGGTCCGCGCCGACGGTTCTGTTCGCGGCCCTGGCCCAGTACTGGCTGACCGGAAAGCTGGAAGCGGATCTGGCTGATCTGACAGCCAGCCTCTATGTCAAGGCCAAGGAAAACAGCTACGCCCTTCTCGCCATCGGATTCGGGCAGATCCTCATCAAAACCGGGAAAGACGGGGATTATGCAGCAGCGTGCGATGGCCTGCAGGAACAGACCGGCATACAGCCGTTCATCGATCTGATCGAGCCGGAGGAGCCGTGGAAACGTAGCCTCCAGGCCCTCATCAATATCTCGACCGACGGTGCCCAGGCTCAAACCGACCGGGACCGCCGGCTGATCTGGCTCGTTCAATACGATAAGAAGAAACTCACGGTAAAACCCCGGGAGCAAAAACGCTCGCCGAACTCCGGCTGGAGCAGGGGCCGGCCGGTATCCCTGGCCCGGCTGCATGGTGCCTCGCAGCTGCCGTTTGTCAGCCTCCAGGACCGGAAGATCTGCCTGGCCATCCGTAAAACCGACAGCGGTGAGGGACAGCCCCAGTTCAGTTTCAACAGCGACAGGCTGCTGACCGCCCTGGTCGGTCATCCGCTGCTGTTCCTCAACGATTCGCCGACCACCCCGGTCGAGTTCATCGCCGGTGAGCCGGAACTGCTCGTCGAACATGTCGGAGAAGAGCTGCAGATCAATTTTTCCATCCCGATCAGCGCCGAGAATACGGTGCTTGTCAGGGAGACGCTGACCAGGTTCAAGGTGCTGAAAATCAGCCAGAACCATCGCCGGGTGGCCTCCATCACCGGGCGCGACGGCCTGCGCGTGCCGCTCGAGGCGAGTGAGGAAGTGCTGACCGCCATCGGCAACATCGCATCCTTCATGACCGTCCATTCGGCAATCGGCGTCGACCGTTCGTCCCGCCAGGCCAAGGACATCCAGTTCGTCGAGGCGGACTCGACCATCCATCTCCATATGCTTCCCTACGGCAGCGGGTTCAGGCTGGAAATGCTGGTCAAACCGTTCAGGGATTCCAGCCACTATGTGAAGCCTGGCCAGGGTGCGGAGAATATCATGGCGGAGATCGGCGGCCAGAGGATACAAACCAGGAGGAACCTGGCCGAAGAAGAGGCCAAGGCCCGGGAAGTCGAAGAATTGTGTCCGATCCTGGACCTGGCCGTCGACCTGGAACAGGAGAACGACCGGGAATGGCATCTTCAGGATCCCGAGGATTGCCTTCAGGCCCTGCATGAACTGCAGGCCATCGGCGACAGGGTGGTGATCGAATGGCCCGAGGGGGAAAAACTCAACATCGCCCACCAGGCGGCGCTGAGCAATCTCAACCTGAAAATCCGTACCAATCGGCAGAACTGGTTCAGCCTGAGCGGAGAGCTGGTCCTCGATCAGGATCTGGTCCTCGACCTCAAGGACATCCTTCAACGCATCCGCAACACGCGCGGGCGCTTTATCGAACTTGACGACGGCCAGTTCATCGCCCTGTCCAGGGAATTCAGAAGGCGGCTGGACGAATTGAACGCCGTGGCTGAAGAGCGCGACGAAGACGGTGGGGAAATAACCGTCCACCCCCTGGCCGCGCACACCCTGGAAAAACTTGTCGAACAGGCCAATGCGAAGACCGACAGGACGTGGCGCGATCAGATCGCCAGGATCAAGCAGGCTCAGTCCTTCGTCCCCGAACTGCCGTCGACGCTGCGGGCCGAACTCAGGGACTACCAGCTTGAGGGGTATCGCTGGCTGGTACGGCTTTCGCGCTGGGGCGTCGGTGGCTGCCTGGCCGACGACATGGGGCTGGGCAAGACCCTGCAATCGCTGGCGATCATCCTGCTGAACGCCGCCCGGGGCCCATCGCTGGTGGTCGCTCCGACCTCGGTGTCGACCAACTGGCTGAGCGAAGTGAGCCGCTTCACCCCGACCCTCAACATCCGGCAGCTGACCGGCCGGGACCGGCAGGAAACCATCCAACGCCTCACCAAGTTCGACCTGCTGATCACCACCTACACGCTGCTTCAGCAGGAGATCGACGCACTCTCCCAGGTCCAGTGGCAGACCATCGTACTGGACGAGGCGCAGGCCATCAAGAATGCCGCCACCAAACGATCTCAGGCGGCGATGTCGCTGCAGGGGGCGTTCCGGCTGATCACCACCGGCACGCCGCTGGAAAATCACCTGGGCGAACTCTGGAACCTGTTCCAGTTCATCAACCCGGGGCTGCTCGGGTCGCACCGGCAGTTCAACGAACGGTTCGCGATACCGATCGAGCGGTTCAACAATCGAGACGCCCGCCTGCGCTTGAAAAAACTGATCCGGCCCTTCATTCTCCGCAGGATCAAGTCGCAGGTGCTCGAGGAACTGCCGCCGCGCACCGAGGTCACCCTCGAAGTGACGATGAGCCACGACGAACTCCATTTCTACGAAGCGCTCAGGCAGAACGCCCTGGATCAGCTCGAGCAGAGCACTGACAACCGCGGCAAGCACCTGCAGGTGCTTACCGAGATCATGAGACTCCGCCAGGCATGCTGCAACCCCCGGCTGATCGCATCCGATACCAACATTGAAAGCTCCAAGCTGGAGGTGTTCGCATCGCTCATCGACGAGCTGATCGGGGGCAGACACAAGGTGCTCGTGTTCAGCCAGTTCATCGGCCATCTCGACATCATCAGACACTATCTGGATGCCCAGGCCATCACCTACCAGTACCTCGACGGCAGCACCAGCGCCAGGCAGCGCAAGGAACGGGTCGAGGCTTTCCAGTCCGGCCTGGGCGACGTGTTCCTGATCAGCCTCAAAGCGGGCGGCCTCGGTCTCAATCTGACCGCCGCCGACTACGTGATCCACATGGACCCGTGGTGGAATCCCGCCGTCGAGGACCAGGCCTCCGACCGTGCCCACCGCATCGGCCAGACCCGGCCGGTGACGATCTACCGGCTGGTCTGCAAGAACACCATCGAGGAGAAAATCGTCCAGCTTCACCAGGAAAAACGTGATCTGGCTGACAGTCTGCTGGAAGGAACGGATGTGAGCGGCAGGCTCTCCACCCAGGAACTGATCGATTTGATCAGGGAGAATTGAAATCGGCGTTAGTTTTCTTTCAGCTTCCTGACAATCAGCCCGAAAAATTCCTCATCCCCCCTGAACACCCAGCCGAGGTGCTCCTGGCAGCTGCGGCAGCAGACGATCTGCCAGCTGTAGCCGGAAAACCATGCGAATTCGGAACTCGGCGGCCCGTAGGTCATGCACCCGGGGGCGCTGCGGAAACAGCCGATCTCGTAGACGATTCCTGCCGGATTGAAAAAGGTGTGCAGATGTTTGCCTTGTTTGTCGATGCGCTGCTGGTCGGTGGTGATGGGAGTCGAGCAGGTGCGGCAGAGCAGCGCCCTGCGCTGCTCGTCTGCAGACTCGTCATCCGCTGAACGGTCCCGGGTCAGGCCAGGGGCCTCAGATTGCCCGCGCAGCAGCGCGGCAGGTAGCTGAGCCGGCACCCAAGATTCCCGGTAAGAGCCCCCGAGCATCATGTGATTGAGGTGTTTCGGTCGCTGTAGTAGGAAATGATCTCCCGGACCATCGCATCGATGGTATGTTCCTGCGGCATCACATCCACCTTCAGGCCGGCATTGACGATCGTTTTGGCGGTGATCGGACCAATCGCGGCAATGCTGACCCCTT
>JAJDNR010000019.1 GCA_022340565.1 Desulfofustis sp. | reverse complement strand
GGTGATAGGAGCGGCACCGTGCAGGTATTGCCGACATAACGGTATGAAATCCCAGAAAACCTTCCTGGTTCCTCCTGTGCAGCCGATCGCTGGTCATAGTTGATTTTCTCCATGGCCGAGAACTTTTTCACAAGCGCTGGAGATCTGCTGCAGCTGCGATCGATCTGGTGATCATGGTATGTGAAAACATACCCGGCGAGCGGCTCGGGCGGGGGATGGTGCGAAGAGCAGACATGAAAAAGGCAAGCCCCGCTCTACCATTACGAAGGTGTATTCTAAGAAAGTGTGTGGCTGGGGCTTGCCGGGGATAAAGATCAAGCCGTCAGGTGATCTCATCCTTACCTGCATTATACCGGATCGACCCGGGTAAAGTACAGGGAAAACGTGTTAGGTCTCCGCTCGGATATCTGGTTTTCGTCAACGCAGGCTCACCCTTCCTGCTTTTTCAGAATGCTCAGCAGCTGCCCGGCGGCGGCGGTGGGTGACAGAGTCTGCCGCTCGATCGCCGCGGTCAGAGCGGGAAGTGTGGTTTCGATGTCGGGATGGTGATAAAACCAGTTCTTCAACCCTTCCTCGAGCAGAAAATACATCCAGTCGAGCGCCTGTTTCCTGCGTCTTGCCTGCAGTTCCCCGGAGGTCGTCAGGGCCGTCCGGTGGTCGTTCACCAGTTCCCAGATCTCTCCGAGTCCGGTTTTGTGCAGCGCGCTGCAGGTCATCACCCGGGGCGACCAGTTGCTGCTGGCGGGCGTCAGGATATGAAGCGCTGTCTCATACTCGCGGCGGGCCCGCTCCGCCCTTACCAGATTGTCACCATCGGCCTTGTTGATGACGATTGAATCAGCCACCTCCAGAATTCCCTTCTTGATCCCCTGCAGTTCGTCGCCGGCCCCGGCGATCATCAGCACCAGAAAGAAATCTACCATCGAGGCGACCGCGGTTTCCGACTGCCCGACGCCGACCGTCTCGACGATGATTACATCGAAACCTGCGGCTTCGCAGGCGAGCATCGATTCTCTGGTTTTTCGGGCTACGCCGCCCAGCGTGCCGCCTGACGGGGAGGGCCGGATGAAGGCGCTGTCATTGACCGAGAGTTCGAGCATCCGGGTCTTGTCGCCGAGCACCGAGCCGCCGCTCCGGGAGCTCGACGGATCGATGGCCAGTACCGCCACCCGGTGGCCGAGCTCGGTGAGCAGGGTGCCGAAACTTTCGATAAAGGTCGACTTGCCCGCGCCCGGAACGCCGGTAATACCAAGTCTGACAGCGTTTCCGGTGTGGGGCAGCAGCTGTTCGATAATCCTGCCGGCAAGCTCTTGATGAGCGGGCAGGGCGCTTTCAATCAGCGTAATGGTGCGGGAGAGCATCAGCCGGTTGGCATCGAGAACTCCGCGTATGTAATAGTCCGGATCCTTCTGCATAATAGTGGCAACGGCCTGGCCAGATGCGTCACGCCCACCTGGAAAGCGCAGCGGCCGGGAGGACGGCTGAGGCCATCCGCCCGGTTGCTGGTGGTTGCAAATCCTCGCGGTGCTTATACCGAGGTCTCGATCAGGTCAAGGGTCCGGTTGGCGGAGTCGATGATCGACGTGCCCGGGCCGAAGACCGCCTGAACTCCCCGCTCGTATAAGTAGTCGTAGTCTTTGGGCGGAATGATGCCGCCGGCGACGACCTTGATGTCTCCGCCGCCCTGTTTTTTGAGTTCCTCCACCAGGCCCGGAACCAGAGTTTTGTGGCCGGCGGTCAGGCTCGACGCGCCGACCACGTGGACGTCGTTTTCGATCGCCATCTTGGCGGCTTCCTGCGGGGTCTGAAAGAGCGGTCCGATGTCCACGTCGAAACCGATGTCGGCGTAGGCGCTGGCAATCACTTTGATGCCGCGGTCATGGCCGTCCTGCCCCATCTTGGTGACGAGCATGCGGGGCCGCCGGCCGTGGGCTTTGAGAAAATCTTCGGTCCGCCTGCGCAGCGCGGTGAGGGCCTCCGACCCGGCAGAAAACTCCGATGCGTAGGCGCCGGAAATACACCTGGTATTGGCCACGAACCGGCCGAATACCTTCTCCATCGCATCCGATACTTCGCCGACCGTGGCCCGAACCCTGATGGCCGGCAGCGCCGCCTCGAGCAGATTGCCGCCCAGTTCGGCGGTCCTGGTCAGGTTCGCCAGCGCCGCTTCAACCGCTTCGCGGTCGCGAGTTTCCCTGATCCGCTTGATGCTGGCCACCTGTTCATCGCGCACTGACGCAGGCACCTCCCTGATTTCAAAATCTATCTGTTCGTCCTTGAGCTGATACTTATTGACGCCGACGATCACGTCGAGTCCCTGATCGATGCGGGCCTGTTTGCGGGCGGCCGATTCCTCGATCCGCATCTTCGGCATGCCCGATTCGATGGCCTTGGCCATGCCGCCCAGTTCTTCGACCTCGGCGATGATCTTGAGGGCCTCCTCGACGATGGAGTTGGTCAGCGATTCCACGTAATAGGAACCGCCCAGCGGGTCGATCACATGGCAGATCTCAGATTCCTCCTGGAGAATGATCTGGGTGTTGCGGGCGATGCGCGCCGAAAAATCGGTGGGCAGGCCGATCGCTTCGTCGAACGAGTTGGTGTGCAGTGACTGAGTGCCGCCGAGCACCGAGGTGAGCGCCTCGAGGGTGGTGCGTATCACGTTGTTGTAGGGATCCTGCTCGGTAAGACTCCAGCCCGAGGTCTGGCAGTGGGTTCTCAGCATCGATGAACGCGGGTCCTTGGGAGTGAACTGCTGCATCAGGTTGTGCCAGAGCAGGCGCGCCGCCCTGAGCATGGCGATGTCCATGAAGAAATTCATGCCGATGCCGAAGAAGAACGACAGCCTCGGTGCGAAGTCGTCAATATCCATGCCGGCGTTGAGCGCAGTCCGGACATACTCGAGGCCGTCGGCCATCGTGAAGGCGACCTGCAGCACCGAATTGGCCCCTGCCTCCATCATGTGATAGCCGCTGATGCTGATGGTATTGTAGCGCGGCATGTTTTTCGAGCAGAAGCTGATGATGTCCGAGACGATGCGCATCGACGGGGTGGGCGGGTAGATGAAGGTGTTCCTGGTCAGATATTCCTTGAGGATATCGTTCTGGATGGTGCCGGTCAGCTGCTCGTGGGCCACACCCTGCTCTTCGGCGGCAACGATGTAGCTGGCCAGAATCGGGATGACCGCTCCGTTCATGGTCATTGACACGGACATCTTGTCCAGCGGGATACCGTCGAAAAGCATCTTCATGTCTTCGACCGAATCGATCGCCACGCCCGCCTTGCCGACATCGCCGGTGACCCGCGGATGATCGGAGTCGTAGCCGCGATGGGTGGCGAGGTCAAAGGCCACGGAAAGCCCTTTCTGTCCGGCGGCGAGGGCCTTGCGGTAGAAATCGTTGGACTCTTTGGCGGTCGAAAATCCGGCATACTGGCGGATCGTCCAGGGCCGGCCCGCATACATCGTGGCCATCGGTCCCCGTACATACGGGGCGAGCCCGGGAAGGGTGTTGGCATATTCCAGTCCTTCTAAGTCTTCGGCCGTGTATAGCGGTTTTACGGTAATGCCTTCCGGCGTCAGCCAGTTGAGCGATTCCACCGGCTTGCCTTTCATCAGCCTGGTTGCAAGTTCCTGCCATTTCTGATAGTCGGGATGTTGTGACATGGTACGCTCCTTTTCGGGGATTCGAGCCGGGTCGTGGGCGCGGGGCGCCGGCTATGAACGCTCGCACAGTTCGACGAGAATGCCTCCGGTGGCCTTGGGATGCAGGAAGGCGATCCTGGCGCCGCCGGCACCGAGTCGGGGGGTCTGGTCGATGAGTTGAATGTTTTTCTCCTTGAGTTCAGCCAGGGCCGCATCGATATCGGCGACCCTGAACGCCACGTGCTGGAACCCGGTGCCCTTTTTCTCGATGAACTTTGCAACCGGCCCGTCCGGCGCGGTCGACTCGAGCAGTTCTACTTCACTCTCGCCGACCGGGAAAAAGGCGGTGTTGACCTTCTGCTCCGCCACCGTTTCGGCCCCTTCGAACTTCAGGCCGAGGATCTCGGACCAGAAATTCCTGCCCTCGTCGATGCTGTTTACGGCGATGCCGAGATGATCTATTTTCAATATTTCCATGGGTTCCTCCAGATACGTTGTAGCGGTTACCGGTCATGAATTCCGGCGATGGTCGCTGTTTTTGTACTTGGGGTTGAGCATGCCCCGCCAAACCATTTCGAACAGGGCATTGGCCTGGGCTGAAAGGCTTTCCTGCTGGCCTCTGAGTATCCACATGAAAAACGAGCGCTGCACGAAGCCCATCAGAAAATCGAGCAGGGTTCCGGCGCGTACGTCAGGATTGAGAATGCCTTCCTTCTGACCCTGGCGCAGCACGTCGATCATCAGTCCCATCATGCGCGGCTGAGCAAAGGTCTGGTCCCGCATCCAGGTGTTCATCGGCAGGGTCATGAAGACGATGCGCCCGAGGCCGACATGCCGCTCGTAATAGTCGAGCTGCAGCCAGAACACCTTGCGCAGCTTTTCCTTGAGGTCCTCGATGCCCTGCAGATGATCGACGATGCGGTCGGTGAGTTTTCCCATCCACACGTCGACAAAGGCGAAAACCAGCCGTTCCTTGCTGCCGTAATGTTTGTAGATGGTCGTAAAGCTCACTCCCGCCCGTTCGGCGATATCTCTGATGCTTGCCTTGTGGAAATCGGAGCTGGAGAAGATCTCCAGCACCGCTTTTTCCAGCCGCTGGTGGACGTCGGGATGAAATACTTCTGCCATGATCAGTCTGTCATTGAGTTGTTGAAAAAGGGCGTCATCCAATGACGCAGAGCACCGCGCCCTTGGTGATCGTGTCACCGCTGTCGAAGTCGATCGCCTTGATGGTGCCGTCACACGGCGCCGGCAGCGCATTTTCCATCTTCATGGCTTCGAGTATCACCACCGTGTCGCCCTTCTTAACCGCATCGCCGACCTTTTTCTCGTACTTCACGATCATGCCGGGCATCGGGGCAAGCAGCAGGGATCCGGACGGAGACGGCGCTGCTGCGGCAGCCGGTTCCGGACTTGGCGCCGGAGCGGCTGGCGGCGGTGCTGCCGGGGCCGTCGGCTGGGCCGCGGCCAGCGGCCGGGCGGTCACGACCGGCGGGCCGCCGACCGGGTCCACATCGACGCTGAAGTACTCGTTGTCGACAAAAACGTTGAAGGTCCTGGTCGATTCGCTCTTGGCCGGGGTATCGGCTTTGGGCTCGACCAGCTTGCCGGCTTTCGCCTTTTTGATGATTTCTTCTTTTTTCTTCACGTCTTCGAGCGTTATCGGCTTCACGCTTTCAGGGACCGGTGTGATGCCGTATTTCCATTCGAGAAACTTCTTGCCGGTGACCGGGAATTGGGCGTAGAGGATCAGATCGTCGAGGTCCTTGGCCAGATC
>JAJDNR010000008.1 GCA_022340565.1 Desulfofustis sp. | reverse complement strand
GGTTCGGGGACGACGTTGACCTCACCCAGCAGGGCGTTGAGGCCGACCTTCCGACATGTCTTCTTGTATTTCTTGACAATGCTGCGGAGCTGTTTGCGCAGGACATTGTCCGGATAATAGAGAATGTTCGGTGAATATTTGAAGGTCGTGTAGGCGTCTTTCAGGCCGAACTGGATGAACACGCAGTCGTATTCATCGGAGTCCGTCTCCCGCAGCACGGTAACTCCTTCTCTGGTGCTGAACATGGCCTGTCCGCAGTTTTTGACGGGAATCTTCAGGGCCCTGCCCACCAGTTCAGGATAGCTGTTTCCCAGGCAATGCTGCACCCCCGATGTGATGCAGTCGCCAACGGCCAGAATACCTTTCACGTCCGGTTATCCTCTATCAGGCGCCGGTCCGATTTTCCCTTGATCGGGGAAAACAACGCTCATACCTGCTTTCTATGCGTGCCTTGATTTTGAAATGAAATACCTGCGTATCAGGGGGCCTCCAGAATAATTACCATTGGCTGAATTTGTCAATTGTAATTGACGCTTGACAGCCGGCTCCCGCGGCTGTGGGTCGATCAACCATTGTCCGCTGGCGCTCCAAGATGCAAGTGAGTACAATGGACACTCGATCCGGGGAGCGGAGATGGGGTCGGCAGAGCACCCGCAGCGTCCCCGCACGACCGGGAGCATCGTTGCTTACAAGGAGAGAGAGATGAGCGAAAACGCCTTTGACAAGATGCGCTTCATGTTCCAGGTCCGGCCACTGTCGCCCGTCCCGCATCACTCAGCGCCGCGTCTGCTTCACCGCTCCAACCGTTCAGGGCAGGTGCCCGGGCCGGCGACCGGGGTCGCCTTGCCGTGAACAACCTCAGCTGGGGCATCGTCACGCTCCTTTGTGCTTCCCTTGGCTATGGGGTTTCCTGGCGCTTTCACCGCCACGGTCACTATGCCCGGGCGATCCTCTTGCTGATCCTGAGCGGGCTGGCGCTGTATGTTTATGTATCGGCGGATTTTTTTCTCCATGCCTGGGATGAGCGGTATCATGCCCTGGTGGCGAAAAACCTGATGAACCACCCGCTGCGTCCCACCCTCTACGAGCATCCCGTATTACCTTACGATTACCGGAACTGGGCCGCCAATCATATCTGGCTGCACAAACAGCCGCTGCCGCTCTGGGGTATGGCTGCGAGCATGTGGTTGTTCGGCGTCAATGAAATGGCGCTGAGACTTCCGTCGATTATCCTGGCCTCAACCGCAACCTTTCTGGTGTTTTCCGTCGGAAGCTACCTGTTCGATCGAAGAATCGGGTATTTTGCCGCCTTCCTGTTTTCCATCAACGGTCTGGTGATCTCCCTGGTGGGTGGGAGAACCGCCACCGATCATGTGGATATCTTCTTCATGTTCTTTATCCTGCTCTCGATTTATCTGAGTATCCAGTTCATAACCTATGAAAAATCCGTGTTTTCCATACTCGTGGGCATCAGCATCGGCCTGGCGATTTTGTCAAAATGGCTGCCGGCATTGATCGTGCTGCCCGTCTGGCTGCTGCTGGTATGGGATTGCAGAAAGTTCACGGTGAAAACGATGGCGGCTCAGTTCGTTCTGATCGTGCTCGTGCTGACAGCGGTGTTTCTGCCCTGGCAGATCTATATTCACGCCGTCTTCCCTGAGGAAGCCCTGGCCGAATCGAGGCATAACATCAGGCATCTGTTCGAGGCGCTGGACGGGCATTCGACCACCGTGTTCTATTTCCTCAACCGCATCAGAGTCAACTATGGCGAGCTGATTTATCTGCCCCTCGGCTGGTTTGCCTGGAAATATTGCAGAAATTTCAAGAACGGCAAGCGGCTCGCCCTGATCATCTGGTTTCTTGTTCCGTTTCTGTTCTTCTCGATGGCCAGGACCAGGATGCAGGCCTATCTGCTTTTTACCGCACCTGCCCTGTTTTACATGACCGCTGAATGTTTCTACGATATGGCTGAATACCGAAGCGGGCACCGGTTCAAGCACCTGTTGACGGTCATCCTGTCACTCTTCATCATCCTGCCGGTCAGATACGGCATCGAGCGACTGACGATTCTTGAAATCAAAGACCGGCACCCGCAATGGGTGAGGGATTTGCAAAACCTGCAGGAAAAAAACATTGCCAACGGCGTACTGTTCAATTACAACCACCCCATCGAGGCCATGTTCTATACGGATTTAACGGCATATCCGCAAATTCCCGACCGGCAGACGATCTCCGATTTGATCCGCCGGGGATACACGGTTGTCATCAATGATCTGGGCACGGTCCCTGCTGAGATCATGGAAATGGAAGAAGTCGTGCGGGTCGAATTGACCGGCGCTGATTAGCGCTGCGGCAGAGGCTGTGCGGCAGGGGTCACGGCGGCGAAACCATGAGTGCGATGAGTGCAGGTGAGAAAATCGTAATTGTGATGCCCGCATACAATGCGGCTCGAACGCTCGAAAAGACGGTGGCCGATATCCCCGCTGAGTATCGCCAGCATATCATTCTGACCGATGACGGCAGCACCGACAACACCGTTGAAATCGCCCGTAATCTGGGAATTACGACCATCGAGCACCGACGCAACCGGGGCTATGGAGCCAACCAGAAGACCTGCTATGCAGCCGCCTTGAATGCCGACGCGGAGTATGTGGTAATGATTCACCCCGACTATCAGTATGACAGCCGGGTGATTCCCCATGCCCTCGGCTTTCTGGCCAATGATATCTGTGACGTGATCCTCGGCTCCCGGATCAGAACGAGACGGGAGACCCTGGAAAACGGCATGCCGGTCTACAAATATCTCAGCAACCGGTTTCTGACCATGGTGGAGAACCTTGTGCTGGGCCAGAATCTGGGAGATTTTCACTCAGGATTCAGGCTCTATACCAGAACGGTGCTCGAGACGGTCCCTTTTCAGAAGAACTCGGACGATTTCGTATTCGACACCCAGTTTCTCACCCAGGCTGCCTATTACCGCTTCAGAATCGGGGATATTCCCATTCCCACCAGATATTTCCCCGAGGCCTCGTCGATCAATTTTACCAGAAGCCTCCGGTACGGGGTCCACACCCTGGTGGTGATGGCCCGCTTCCTGCTGAAAAAATATCTCTCCGTACCTTGCCGCTACCTGCCCTGAAGATATCGCAACCGCAGGCCGTCTCAACTCGTGAAATATCCGGGTTGGGTGCCGGGCCGAGCGTTACCCGTTCAGCCGGTTCTGTCTCTTAATTTCCTATAGGCGGAATCGGAAACGATACGCAGCGGCATCACATCGCTCTCTCCCCTGATCACCAGCGAAGGATCCACCCGGACGCAGGCTCCGGCAAAGGCACCGGCCACGGCAAAGGCGCAGAGCTGAACATTCAGCCCAGCGATTTCGGGAAGGCGGAACAGGCTCTGATAGATCCGTTTCCGATTGCCGAACCGTCCTTCGGTCTGATCGATGACATCGTCGGTATCGGCAATGACAATATTTTCCCCGCTGCGGCCCACGATCGGTTTTTCAACGTATCCGCTTTTCAGCAGATCGGCCGTCAACTCGAATTGCGAGTTCAGCAGGTAGGGCCGATCGGGAAACAGCGCCCACATCACCGGCAGGATGGCTTTGTTGCTTGGTATAAGGGTCCAGAAGGGTTCGTTGACCACGACCGTCGGGCGCAGGAGGGCATCGGCCAGCCGGGGCGAGGCGGAAGCGTCGAGGCAGATATCTTCAGTATCGTGATCTTCCAGCTCATCTCGTATCTGGTCGAGGACGGTTTCCCAGGCCCAGGTCTTCCAGACGCGTTTGATCGGAATGTTGTCAGAATCGACGATGGAGCCGTTGCTCCAGTGAAGGTCCGAGACTCCGGTCAGGATTTTCGCGTCGATGCCCGCCTCCTCAATGGCCGATTTCATAAACAGGGCATGGTAGGTTTCCTCGGCGTCCTCATCCTGCATGATGTGCAGAACATCCTTGATTCCCCTGGCTTTCCAGGCTCGGACCAGGCTGTCGTAGAGATCTTCACCGGGGCTGCGGCCGATGTCGCAGCCGAGACCGGCCGCCCATTGCTCCTGCAGGCAGGCGGTTTCGAAATAGCAGGAGGCGGAATCGGCATTGTACTCGTAGACCCTCAGTCCGTTTTCCGAGATGGAGAAATCAAAGCGCCCGGTGATCATCGAATTTCTTCTATTATTCCAAGATGTTTTGATCTTCGGCCAGAGAGCTCGGGGGATGTTGAAGTGATCGAGCAACTGGTCGTCTTTCAACACGTATTCGGTTGCCCGGAGAAAGAGGTGATGGAGTTCGTTGGTGGCCCGTTTCAGCTCGGCAAAGGCTGTTTCGGAAAGACAGAAGTATTGCCGGGAGCGGCTCGGATCCCTGGTGAGCCGGTGACCGAACCCTGCCGCATAGGCAGCACCGGCCGGATTCCTGGTGTCTACCCAGGTGAAATCGTCCGCTGCGGAGGACTCCACCGTATCGAGCAGGGGACGAAACAGGGTCATGTCTATATCGGCTATGTCTTCCGCGTGGGTTGCATCACTGGTTTGGATGACCCAACCCAGAATCGAGTCGCCTTCCTGACCCGGATCGATCAGGTAGCCGCCTTCGGCAGTTATGGTGACAGCCAGCTGCCTGGAAAAATTCTGCTGTTCGGGCCAGGCCCTGTTATCCACGTTCTGTTCGGCAATCCGAATGAAATCATCGCCCACCTCCGTCACCACCGCCACGTGGCCGGTCAGTTCGAACTCGCCGGCAGCTTCCCAGATCAACAGACTTCCCTTATCGGGGCGGCGCAGGGCCCCGTTTCTGAAGGAATGAAGCGGCAACCTGCTGTCGTCGCTCAATTTTCTGACGCTGCGCAGACGGAAGATATCGTAGGCCATGGAGACATCGTCGAATACATACCGCATGTTGAAATAGAGCCAGCGGCGGACGAATTCGACGCACTGCCATTTGTATCCCATGAAGACCCCGTCGACGAAGGATCGGAAGGACTTGCGGTTGGGGAATTGTTTACTGTCCGCCGAGGCGTAATCGGAAGAATAGACCGGGACGTTGCCCGGTGCCCTGCCGAGGATGGTGCCAAAGGTTTCTGTATCCATATGAGCGCATGAGTTGCGGGTCGCTCCCGGGTGCGGAAGGACCGAGCTGTTTC
>JAJDNR010000219.1 GCA_022340565.1 Desulfofustis sp. | reverse complement strand
CGCCCTGCACATCAGAATCATTGCCCCCTTCACACTGCGGGTGGCCCGCCTGATCGAGCAACGGGGATATAAGGAATACGATGCCCAGCGGCTCATACGGCAGGGAGACCGGGACTCGTCCGGATATTTGGGTACCTACTTTGACGCCGATCCGAACAGCAGCGAACTCTACGATCTGGTGATAAATACCCGCGGCATGACGCTGGAACACTGTGTTGAGCTGATCACCCACGCGGTAGGGAAGGACGGGAACAAGGAGAGCACGAGCACCCAGGTATCTGAAATGCTAAGCGATCGTGCCCTGCTGCATAGAGCCAAGGCAGCAGTCGTGGAGATAACAGCAGGTGGTGAACTGATGAGCCTCGACGTGGAACGAGGGGTCGTCACCCTGTCGGGACTGGTCGGGTCCGATTCGGTCAGTCATGGCTGCGAGCAGGCCATCTTGAAAATCCCGGGAATTGTCTCGCTCCACAACCGGCTCGGGGTACAGAGCAAGGATGGTCGTATCCTTTAGGATCGGGGGGCCGTGGTTGAGATCGATCGGTTCCTCATCCGATCACACCCCAAGCAGTTCCCTCACCTTTTCACCCAGGGTCGGTTCACCATGATCGCGATAGCTGTAGCGGACCCTCAATAACGGTTTGTCGATGGTCACCAGCCGCGACAGATCCACCGGCGTCGCCGACACCACCAGGTCGCACGGACAGGAGTTGATCGTCGCCTCAAGATCCTTGATCTGGTGCGGCCCGTAGCCCATGGCCGGCAGCACCCTGCCGATCTCAGGATAGGTTTTAAAGGTTTCTATCAGCGATCCCACCAGAAACCGGCGGGGATCCACCATCTCCGCAGCTCCGTGGCGCCGAGCTGCGATCGTACCGGCACCGAATTTCATGCCTCCGTGAGTGACGGTAGGGCCATCCTCCACCACCAGCACCCGGCTGCCTGCCATGACCTCCCCGTGCTCGACGCGTATTTCCGAATCGGCGAGCACGATGCGGGCGGCGGGGTTATTCCGGGTGATGGTTGCCCTCAGGGCCTCCACATCCGCCGGGTTGGCACTGTCCACCTTGTTGATTACTGCAATGTCGGCCATCAGCAGATTGGTTTCACCGGGATGGTAAGTGGTTTCATGGCCGATCCGATGGGGGTCGAGAACCACCACGTGGACATCGGGCCTGAAAAACGGGGTGTCGTTATTGCCGCCGTCCCAGATGATCACCTCGGCCTCGGTTTCGGCCTGCCTGAGAACCCGCTCATAATCGACGCCCGCGTAGACGACTCCGCCCATGTCGACGACCGGCTCGTACTCCTCGCGCTCTTCGATGGTGCAGGCATGGCGCGCGAAGTCGTCATAGGATGCGAACCGCTGAACGATCTGCAGGGTCAGGTCACCGTAGGGCATCGGATGGCGAACCGTGACGACCGGTATCCCCGTTGCCTGCAGAACTTGGGCGAGATGACGGCTGACCTGCGATTTGCCGCAGCCTGTCCGCACCGCGCAGACGGAGACCACCTTCTTGGAGGACTGCAGCATCGTATAGGGCGCCCCAATGATGATGAAATCGGCTCCCGCCGCAGTGACCTGCGACGCCTTGTGCATGACCTCGATATGCGACACGTCGCTGTAGGAAAATGCCACCAGGTCGACCTGGTGATCACGGACCAGGTCCATCAGGTGTTCATCGCTGTTAATCGAAATTCCGTTCGGATAGAGGGGACCGGCCAGCTCCGGCGGGTATTGGCGGCCGTCGATGTCGGGGATCTGGGTGGCGGTAAAGCAGATCACCCGGTAGCGGGGGTTGTTCCTGAAATAGACGTTGAAATTATGGAAGTCGCGACCCGCGGCGCCCATGATGATGACGTTTTCCACCTTTGATTTCCCCTTTAAATCACCTGACGCCCCCTGCGCTGACCGACCAGTTCCGTCACGTCCCTGTCCGGGTCCCAAGCCCGGTTGGACGCTTCCCGGCGTAGGGCGCCATGGCTCGTGAACCCCGCTGAACGGGAAAGGGTATGATGAGAGGAGAACTCCCTGGTAGAGAAGGCTCGTCAGCACGAGCCCCCTGTACCTGTCGGGTCGTCGTTACCGATACTCTATTCACTGTCGGCGGATTATCAATTTTCCATCAGACCCCCGACCTGCCCTTCTTATTCCCGGATTTCATCATTACCGTATACGGGGACAGGGTGAAATCCAACGGAGATACATGGTTACCATCCAACCATAACAAGAGGATACTATGAAACGGGTTCTGGTAACCGGAGCAACGGGACAGATCGGGTCCGAGCTGACCATGGCGCTGCGCACTCGGTATGGCGGTGATCAGGTGATTGCCGGCGGCAGGAAGACGAAGCCGTCTGAAGCGCTGCGCAATTCAGGCCCGTTCGAAGCTGTCGACTGCCTCGACAGCAGCGCCGTTGCGGGCGTGGTGAGACGATACGGCGTCGATACCATCTATCACCTGGCGGCCATCCTCTCGGCCGTTGCCGAGGCCGATCCAGCTCATGCCTGGAATGTCAACATAAACGGCCTGCGCAACGTGCTTGACGTTGCGCGCGAGCACCGCTGCGCCGTGTTTGTTCCCAGTTCCATCGGGGCCTTCGGCGCATCAACGCCCCCCAACGACACCCCCCAGGACACCATTCAGCGGCCCTCCACCATGTACGGAATAACCAAGGTCGCCGGCGAACTGCTCTGCGACTATTACTTCACCCGCTTCGGGGTCGACACCCGCGGCGTTCGCTACCCCGGCATCATTTCACACGGCACCCTTCCGGGTGGCGGCACCACCGATTATGCAGTAGAGATCTATTATGAGGCGATACGACGCGGACGCTACACCTGTTATCTCGCCGCCGGCACCTTTCTCGATATGATGTACATGCCCGATGCGATCAAGGCGGCTATCAGCCTCATGGAGGCCGATCCGGGTCTCCTGGTTCACCGTAACGCCTTCAACGTCACGGCGCTGAATTTCGACCCGGAGATCCTCGCCCGATCAATTCGGGCTCATATTCCCGAGTTCACGATGGCATACCAAGTTGATGACGTCAGGCAGAGAATCGCCGATTCGTGGCCCAACCACCTGGACGATTCCGCCGCCTGCGAACAGTGGGGATGGAAACCAGACTATGATCTGGATGCGATGACCGGGGAGATGCTCGCCGTGTTGTCAGAAAAACTCCAGCAACAGGAGTAGCCGATGGTGCCTGAAAGATTGAATGCAGTTCTGAAAAACGCGGTCGCCGAGCTCACAGCGCGGGGAACCGCCAAGGGCAAAGAGATGGTGATCACCGCCATCCAGCCCGCCAGCGAGAAGAACGGTCCACGTTATTACATCGAAGGGCATGGAGAGACCCCCTTCATCAGGATGAATTCGAATTCCTATCTCGGCATGTCCATGAGACCGGAGGTGATCGCCGCTGAAGAACACGGTGCCCGGCAGTTCGGAACCGGACCCGGCGCAGTCCGCTTCATCAGCGGCACCCATAAAGCGCACGTCGATCTGGAAGAAAAACTGGCCCGCTTTCACGGCAAAGAGGCCTGCATGCTGTTCTCCTCCGCCTACGTGACCACTCTGGGCGTACTGGTTCCGCTGGCCTCGGACGAGACCGTGTGCATCAGCGACGAGTTGAACCACAACTGCATCATCCAGGCACTGAGATTGGCTCGCCCTCAGGGCAAGGCCGTCTACCGCCACAACGACATGACGGATCTGGAAGCCAAACTGAAAACCTGGGCCGGAAAGGCCAGGCGTGCCCTGGTCGTGTCGGACGGCGTCTTCTCGATGCGCGGCGATCATGTGCCGCTCAAGGAATTCGCTGCGGTCTGCGAGGCATACACGGATCGCTTCGAGGAAGGCCTGATCACCGTCATCGACGATTCCCACGGCGTCGGCGCTTTCGGCCCGACGGGACGGGGCACTGAGGAGTATTGCGGAGCCCGGGCCGACCTGCTCATCGGTACCCTGGGGAAGGCATTCGGCGTCAACGGCGGGTATGCCGTCACCTCGCGGGACGTCGTCGATTATCTGCGTCAGACCGCCCCGATGTACCTCTATTCAAATCCTATCACCGTGCCCGAAGCGAAAGCGGCAACAGCGGCACTCGAACTGCTCAACAGCACCGCTGGACGGGCAATCCTGGACCACCTGCGGGCCATGACCAGACGTTTTGCAGAGGGCATTGTTGCCTGCGGCTACGAGACCATCGCCGGCGACCACCCCATCGTTCCCCTGATGATCCGGGACACCATCAAAACCGTCGAGCTGGTCCGTTTCCTGACCGACCGGGGAGTCCTGGTCACCGGCCTGAACTTTCCGGTAGTTCCCAGGGGCGACGAGGAGATCCGCTTCCAGATCAACGCCGACCATAGGCCGTCCGACATCGACTCGGTGATCGGCGTGCTCCGGGAATTCAAGTCCCGCTGACCGGTCAGTGCACGATCCTGCCGTCCTCTATCTCAACGATCCGGTCCGCCAGCCTGGCATATTCCATCTCGTGGGTTACCATCACGATGGTCATGCCGTCGCGATGCAGTTCGGCCAGCAGTTCCATGATGGTGTCCCCGGTCTGCTGGTCGAGACTGCCGGTCGGTTCATCGGCGAACAAAATCTTCGATGACTTCACCAGCGCGCGGGCAATGGCTACCCGCTGCTGCTCCCCACCCGAAAGGCTGCCCGGCAGCCGTCTCGCCTTGTCGGCGAGGCCGACGCGCACCAAACATTCCAGCGCCCTGGCCTCGATCTGCCGGCTCACCGGTTTGAGCGAGTTCATGAACGGCAGCAGCGTATTCTCGAGAACCGTGAGATAGGGCAGCAGGTGATGAAACTGGAAGATGACCGAAAAATCGGATTTGCGCAGCCCGTTCAGGTGGCTTTCCGGAACCGACGCGAGATCGACGCCCTCGTAGGTGATCTCGCCGGAGTCCGGCCGCACCAGCGTGGAGATCACATTGAGCAGGGTGGTCTTGCCGGAGCCCGACCGGCCGACGATGGATACGTAATCGCCGGCATCGAGTTTCAGGGAGATCCCCTCCAGAACCGGCACTACTTTGCCGTCTGAGGAAAAACTTTTTTTTATATCGATGGCTTCAAGCATGGTGTCAGCTGTCCTCCTAGAGCGAGACGAGTGCCCGGGACGGTTCTATGGAGGCGCCCTTCCAGGCCGGGTAGAGAGAAGACCCGATGGTTATGAGCGGAAATACCAGCGCGCAGAAGGCCAGCTGAGTGACTGAGAAGATCGGCCTCGCCCCTTCGCTCAGGCTTAAGAAGTCGAGCGCCTTCAGGCTGGCGCCGAATCCGGCCAGGTAGCCGATCGTGCCGGCCAATATTCCGATCAGTCCCGCCTCCAGGCAAAAGATCAGGAAAACCCTCGATTTGCCGTAGCCGAGCGAACGCAGAATGCCGATGTCCTTGCGCCGCTCATTCACCGCGGAGAGCATGGACAGACCGACCATTGCAGACGCCGTCACCAGGATGACCAGGCTGATCGACAGGGCCAGCTTTTGCACGAATCTCACCGAGGACATCCGCTGGTTGACCACGTTCTGCAGCGCGATCACCGAGGTCCGGGGCAGAGAGGTCTGGATCTGGGAGACGATATCCTCAATGGGGCAGCCCGAGCAGAGCGCGGCGACTTCGACAAAGCTGACGCGGTCGGGCTGGTTCAGCATCGCCTGCAGACGTCCCAGTTCCATCAGCACCACCGAGTCATCATCACTGCCGGTATCATACAGCACGCCTGAAACCGTGAAATCACGGCCGTAAAGGGTAAGGCGGTCACCGGCACTCAGGCCGAGCTTGCGGGCTGCCTGGCTGCCGAGCAGAACCTCATCGGGATTTCGCGGCATGGCTCCGTCGGTAGCCCAGTAGCTCTTGATCCCGAGTTCCTCTTCCCACCTCACCCCGACCACCGCGACCGCCGTTTCGTTCATTTTGTACATGCTGACCAGTTTCGGGGCGACCACGCTGATTCGGTCATTGAGGCTGATCGAACGGATCGCCGCAGTGGTCTCGACTTCCCGCAAGTCCTCTATGTCGAGCAGCATGTCACCCATGTTGAAACCGCCGTAGCTGACGCTGAGCGTCTCAGTCGACGGCTTGACGACGATGTTCGCGCCGAAGGCGGTAAGTTTCTTTTCAAGATTGTGTCCAACCACCAGAGACACCTGGTAGAGGGCAACGATGGAGATAACCCCGAGGCTGAACACCGAAAGCAGCAGCACCGTTTTGGCCGGTTTTCTGCGCATGTTTTTAAAAGGAATGGTGGCCAGATTCATAACCGTTTCCCTCTAGAAGAAGCGGGCGCCCGGGACCACGTCATCAGCCCGTATGACGAGATCCTCCGCCACCACTTCACGCTTCAGTGGAGCCGGATTGCAGCCGCCCTGGACAACATTGATGCGGGTCGAGTGGAACCGCCTGCCGCAGTTGTTGCAGACCATGAAATCGCCGTCCTGGCTGTAGCCTTTCTTTGCGGGATAACAGACATCGCAGGCGTCAAAGGCGGCCCGGATGATCCCGTCACTGCTTTTGATGACGAAAAACTTCACCACTGTTCCGCCGGTCTTATGCTGGAAATAGTGGGCCTTGCCGTCATCGACATCGGAGATGGGTATGGTGATTATTCCGTCCACATCCCTGACATGCTTATGACCGCCGAAAAAGTTGAATGCCGCATGACCCTGGTGGACCGGGGCAACGAGCACCGCACCGAACATTACAGCAACAAGTGTAGACAACAATACCGATGGTCTCATCCGAACCTCCTGTGAAACTTCATTTTAAATTAAGTGCTTGTAAACTGCGTGACTACAGAGGGAAAAGCGGGGGACGGCCTTTCAAATCAGAAAGACGCAGGTACGCAGGTATATCGGTACCGCCGGTCCGGGAGGGGTTTCGGTTAGAAAGAGCTGCCTGGGGGGATTGGTAAGCGGAAGCGGAGGCAATGCCTGGAGGTGGCAGACGGGTGGTGCGCTGTCGTCCCATCCACTGCTTAGCGCTGCGATTTTCTGAATGTCGACGGAGGAATCAAAACAGAGCTGCCCGTCGCAGCCGAAGGGAAGTGCTGCCTGCTGCTCATGCGTGCCTCCAGGGCCCGGGGGCTGAGGGTGAGAGACGTTCCCGGCACTCTCACAGCACGGATGGACCGGCGCCTGCACCTGATGCATCGGGCAACCGGGTTCGCACACGAGCTGCACCGCCGACAGGGTGCCGGGTCCGGTGACTACCGCCGCAACCGCGACGATATAAAAAAGACGCGGGAGCTTCTTGAGAATTCTGCGGGTTTGTTTAATCATGATTGATTTTATACTACATTGTAGCATGAAAAGCAACGATGATTGCACAGCATCCGGATATCCTGGCGAGCTATCTCAGGTCCTGGAAAAAAAGCGAAAACCGCCGCGTGCTCCTGGTAACCTGACGGGAAGGATTTATCTTTTTAGGAGAGAGGCAACCATGGAAGTGTGCCGTCATGATCTACGCCGACCCCATCATTATGTACGAAGTTTCCTGTCCCCGCTGCAAAATTCAGATAATCCTGTTCCGAGAAGACCTCGATCATCTTGTTCAGTGCGACCAGTGTCTGGCGGAGTTTCAGGCATCTCTGCCGAGCGAGGAAGTCGGCCAGCTGATCTATGACCGGACGGGATAGCCGAAAGAAGCAACCATGCCGGAAGACGGAACAGGCACGGGTCGCGCCGATCAGAGCCAGCGCCGGTGCTTCACAAGGTCGGGACGATGCCGGTTCGTGAGATCCCTTCGCTGCTCATCACCTTGTCCACGACCCTGCGGACATCGGCGAGGCATCACCTGCCCGACGGATTCCTGGTCGCGCAGGCGCACGCCCCTTCCTTCTTTTCCTTTATAATCCGTTCCTCGATGGTCGACCTGCGATGCTTCCTGACATCTGCTTCGATATCTGAAACGGTGTAGTTGAAACAGTAGCAAACTCGTTTTTGCATGCTTATATCCGCCGGATTTCAATAGAATTGCAATTCATCTTCATGCTCAAGGTATCAATAATCACGACAGGAGCATTGATGAAGGCTTCCTCCACCCAGTCCTCGGTCTCAAAACGGTCCGGCACATGGACCGGTGCCTCGGTTAGCATGTGACAATTCCTGCTCAGAAATTATAGTGGTCTTAAAGCTCGTTTCGCAGAGAAGCTGATACCCATCCTCAACACAAAGGGAAGCCATGGATACCTTGACCATATTTAAAACCGCCCTGGAATACGAAAAGAAAATCCGCGATCTGTACCGGTCCGGCGTCGACATCATCGATGACGAACGGGGCAAGCGCATTTTCAGAACCCTGGCGGATGAAGAACAGTCCCATGTCGATTTCCTCCAGCACGGCATCGAAACGCTGCAGGCGAACGGCAGCATCGCCTCCGCCGGACTCGACACGGTTATCCCGGATACCGGAACAATCAACTCGAATATAGCGTCGATGAAGATGAGGATACCGCAGCAGATGCTGGGTGATCTCAAGCGAGTGCTGGACAGCGCCCTGAAGCTCGAGATCGACACAACAGAGTACTACCAGAAGGCCTGTGATGCCGCCGAGGGCGACATCAAACGGATACTTTCAAAGTTTGTGGTCATCGAGCAGCGCCACACCGATCTAGTCAGATTCGAACTCGACCACGCATCGCGAAACGGCTTCTGGCTGGATTTCCCGGAGATCAGCATGGAAGTCGGGTAGCGGCACCGAGCCCGGCCGGCAAGAATTCGTTCCTGCCGCCATGGATCAATCCCCGCTTTTCGGCTATGATCACCACCGGTGCTTACGCTATCAGCAGTGCCATCCGGCTCGAGCAAACATACCGCAGAGGACAACTCATGGAATCGATTCATGGAACAACGATAGGATTTATCGGCCTGGGTCTGATGGGCAGACCCATGTGCGCCAACCTGATCAGTGCGGGGGCCAGCCTGGTCGTGACCAATCGCTCGGAAGGGCCGCGCCGGGAAATGATGGAGCGGGGAGCGGCGATTGCCGATACGCCGGCGGAAGTGGCGGCACGGGCCCAGGTTCTGGTCATCATGGTTGCCGATACCGCCGCCGTCGAGTCGGTGCTGTTCGGGAAAAACGGCGTGTGCTCGCAGCTGCGGGAGGGCACCCTGGTCATCGACATGGGAACGACCGCGGTTGCCGCCACCAGGGAGTTTGCAGCACAAATCATCGAACCGGGCGGCGATTATGTCGACGCGCCGGTGTCGGGCGGAACCATCGGCGCCGAGTCGGGAACCCTGACCATCATGGCTGGCGGAAGCCAGGCCGGGTTCAACAGGGCATTACCGGTACTGCAGGTTCTCGGCGGCCGCATCACCCACGTCGGAGCGGTAGGAGCCGGACAGGTGGCCAAGGCTGCCAACCAGGTGATTGTGGGACTCAATATCGGCGCCGTCGCCGAGGCGCTGGCCCTGGCCAAGGCGGCCGGCGTCGATCCGGGCAAGGTCCGTGAAGCCCTGCAGGGGGGATTCGCCGACTCGCGGATCCTCGAGGTCCACGGTCGACGCATGGTCGAATCGGACTACCGGCTCGGGGCCCGCTGCACCACCCAGCGCAAGGATATGCATCAGGCCCTGGAATTGGCGGAAACCCTGGGTCTCGATATGCCGGCGACAGCACTGTCGAGGGATCTGTACGATCTGCTGATCGAGGCGGGGGGAGCGGACCTGGACCACAGCGCCCTGTTCAGATTGCTCGATATTACCTGACCGGAAGTCTGCCACCCGGATGGCTTCTGTTCAGAGACGCCCGCCGCCACGCCAGCGCCGCGTCGGCACCGAAGATCAGCAGCGCCCCGATCCAGCCGCCGGCGGCGAGCGGCGGGTCTCCGACCAGCAGCTGGCCGAGCAGCGCCGCCAGCAGGATCCGGGTCGAGGAAATGATCGAACCTTCCACCGCGGTAACGAAAAGAAATCCATAGGTCAGCAGGTACTGACCGAGCACCCCGGCCACCGAACACCAGAACAGATATTTGAATTCGAGCAGGTTCGGCCAGAATATTTCCGATCTGAAAAACAGGTAAATGATGACCGACCCGAGTCCGAACATGAAGAACAGAATCGTCTGGGAGTCATGGTGGCGCCTCGAAAGGTTCAGGTAAATCATCGCCCAGGCGGCACAGAACCCTGAACTCACCCCCCACAGGCTGTGGAGACTTGCCGACATGTCGCCGGGCGACAGGATCAGCCACACCCCGCAGAACGCGATGCCGACGATGGCGATCGCATACGGGTCCCGCTGATCCTTGACCATGAACCAGGAAAACAGCGCTACGAACAGCGGATAGGTCATGTTGAGGATATTCGCTTCCGCCAGCGACACCACCTCCACTGCCTTGTAGAAGCAGAACACCGCGATCGTGTTGGATACCGTGCGGCCGATCAGGAAGTGGTAATTACGGGGCTTCAGGCGCTGTCCCCTGGCCAGCATGGTCAGGCAGACGACGATGAAACCGAGCAGGAACCTGCCGAACACGAAATAGGAAGAGTCGATGTCGACAACGCCTGCCGCCCAGCGGATCGTGGCGGTGGCCAGGTAGAAGCAGAACGCAGACCCGAATACCGAAAGCCAGCCGATGGCCTGCCGGGACAGCACCCGGTTATGTGTGGTCGATGATTGCTGCATAGTGGATAATCCAGCCGACCATCATAGTTCGTTTCGGTTATTTTTCAATCTGATTATCAGACCCGCTTTCAGCCGCGGGCAGGTGACCGGACCGATACCGGTGCAGCGTTAGGTGCTGTCCGCTCGGAGAAGTTTTCCGCACAGCAGGGTTCCGGTCATCGCCAGGCACTCCATATCAAGGTAGGACTCCGCCGACTTTCGATAGAGCACCGAGCAGGCGGGAGGGAACAGATCATCCCGGTCGTTGAAATTGAGCATCACCGGAACCTTCGGCAAGGCGCTGAAGCGGACGGAAAGATCATACGACTGATGCGGTTCCTCGACTCCGCCCAGATCCCGGCAGCGTTGTTTGAGCAGGCCGAGACGGCCGCCGAAATGGTTTTCAAGCGTCTTGTTGGTATTGGCCTTAAAGTAGAAGACCAGCGGCGCCGCATCCTTGAACTCCCGGTAGCTGACCCATGGGTCCGGCGCCTGAGCCGGCCTTTGGGGGCAGTTCAGCACATATCTGGCGAGGATGACCCGAACCGCATCGGTTACCCTGCCGCCGTCGAGCGCCTCGATACGTGCGGCCGATACCTTGTAGATCCGCTCATAGAGCGGGATCACCAGCGCCTCGCCGTCGATCCCGGCGCCCAGGCGCCCGGCCCTGGCCAGGTGCTCGATTGCGCCGATCTGGTCGAGGTACCGGCGGTAGGTCTGTTCGAAAACCGGGGAAGTGGCCATGCTGATCTCCGCCTGCCAGTGGGGATGATGGGTGGCTTCTCGCAGAACGGGCGAATCCGCCGCTTGGAGCGGATTCGCCCGACCCTGGCAGAGCACTGCCAGTAGAGCTGAGCAGGATCTTTATTCGTTGGCAGCCAGCGCGCGCCGGTCCGACATATCCATCAATACGCGCTCCCGCGACTTGTCGATACCGAGTTCCTTGCGCTTCTTGTCGATATGGGCGATCATCAACCGGGCCATTTCGTGCGGCGAATCGGCAAAGCCCCAGCTGCCCAAGCCTTTTGCTTCGAGACCGCCGAACAGCAGCCTGGTGAACCTGGTATCATCGGTGACCGGAAAGGTGTGGCCGAACACCGTGTAGACTCCTGAGGCAACGAAATACTGACCGATGGCGATGGCCTTTTCGCTCATCCACTCCGGTGCGCAGCCGGCCACCGGCAGATCCGCGATGGCATCCCCGAGACCGCCGGTCTTGACCATTTCGGCGACGGCCATCAGGATTCTCGAGTTGTCGACGCACGCCCCCAGTCCCAGGATCGGCGGGATACCGACCGTCTCGCACACCTCGGCGAGCCCGGGGCCGGCCAGCGCCGAGGCTCCGGGGGATGTGAGTCCCGCTTTCGCCAGCGCCATCTGCGAACAACCGGTCTGAACGACAAGAACATCGTTCTTGATCAGCTCCTTGACCAGTTCGACATGGGAGAAGTCCTGCTTCGAACGCGGATTGGTGCAGCCGACCACGCCGGCCACGCCGCGTATGCGGCCGTTGATGATGTTGTCGTTGAGCGGTTCATAACCTCCCCTGAACGAGCCACCGAGCATGTACTTGATGTACTCGTGGGAAAAGCCATGGATGCCCCGGGCGGTCTTTTTGGGAATCTCGATCTCCTTGGATCGGTTCTTGAAACGCATGATGCCCTTGATGATGATCTCGTCGGTACACTTCATCGGGTCGTGCTCGTCGAGTTCGATATGCAGCGCACCCTCGATCTTGGCTCGGTAATTGGTGGTTATGAAGGTCGTGTCGTAGCATTGTGCGACCTTGTGCAGATCCTGTTTAATGCACTGCACGTCGACCGTCATCGCATCGACGGCGCCGGTCACCAGGGCCGCCTCCGTCGACGAGAAGTTGCCGGCGTGGGGAATGCCGTGACGCGACAGCACGTCGAGCCCCGAACAGCACATACCCACCAGATTGATTCCCTTGGCCCCGGCCTCCTTGGCCATTTCCTTGATGGAAGGAGCATCCGCGGACACCATCATCGCCTCGAGCAGGATCGGCTCATGGCCGTGCACGATGATATTCACCTGATCCTCTTTGAGTACCCCCATGTCCACCGTCACTTCCCGCGGCGCCGGTGTGCCGAACAGGATGTCGGAGATATCGGTGGAAACCATCGAGCCGCCCCAGCCGTCGGCCAGCGCGGTACGGGAAATCTGCTTGGTGATGTTTTCGTAGTCCTGGTCAACCCCCATCGCCGAGCGATGCATCATCTCCATGATCTCGCGCATCGCGCCGCGTGGAACAAGGCCTTCTTTTCGCCAGGTCTCCAAGGTCTTTTTCGGCACCCGCTTAACCAGCGGGATTTCCCCTTCCACCTGGGTGTAGGTCTTTTCGAGTGCCTCGTAGACGTCTCTGGCGACCTCCAGTATCGGCCGTGCTTCGGTCTCGATGTCCAGTGACTCCGCCACCTCGAAGAGCTTGATGTGGTCCTTGATGGCAAAATCGGTCACCGTGCCTTCGATGACGCCGCGGAACAGATCGAGCATCGCCATACCGTGATCGGTGTGGGCGGCGGTACCGGCAGCCACCATGCGGCCGAAGTTTCTCGCCGAGATCGTGTCGATCGTGGCCCCGCAAATGCCGACCTTGCCATACGGGTCACTGGGGCTGATCCGGCAGGGCCCCATCGAACAGTGCTTACAGCAGGCAGAGCTGGCGCCGATCGGGCAAGGCTTTATCGCTTCCGCCCGGTCGAAGAACAACTCTACGCCGTCCCGCCGCGCCTTGGCGATCATCTGCTGGGTGGTTTCACAGATGGTTATATCTTCTGGCCTGATCACTGTTGTCGGTTTAGCCATGACGCCTCCTCCGTTGAGGTCCCGGAATGTAGGGAAGGTGCCGCCCGGGACGGACCAGCACTTTCTTGAGAATCATTCTCATAGCCGTTTTTTACCACTACATTGTGGCATTGTCAAGTGCTGTATGGCAATCATGAGGCTTTACAATCCACCCTACTACAGGGAGATATCATTCATTTTCAGACCCCACCATCTGAGCCATTCGATACAGCCGGTGCTCAGGTCCTTATCTGAATAATTTCATGGGAAAAATCCGGAAAGTAAAAAAAACAAATAATATCAGGGTATGGTTTGGTATTGCTGAGCACGTTGGAGATCACACCACTGCACCCCGGGTACGTTGCTGCCATGTTCCCGCGCGCAGCCCGCTCAAGGGACGGTTTCAAACCCTCCCCTCAACCATGTCGAGGTCTGCAGATGCACAATGAGCACCGTGAACGGTGCCCGCGATTAACGCCTATTCCGATGATCGGAGTCCTTGTCAGACAGTCAACGATAGTTGAGATGGGGATGGGTGATTGCGGATGCGGGATGCCGGTTTTTCAAGGACAGAGGGACAGGCTTGAGTCTGCCCCCCGATTCTGTGGACATCGGACTGCGGCCTGGAGCGATAAAACCCGATGACTAGAGGCCAGCTTGAAACATTGTCTTTTGGCTCAAACTCCGCGTTACGCATGGAAATTTTATCTTCGACATATCAACTATATGCCTCCGATAAAATTTCCATGCCTGCCTTGATTTCGAACCAAAATCCCAATCTTTCAAAGGAGCCTATAGTTTGACTTCTGCCAGCCAGAGATCGTGAATATCGCAAAAACTCGTCACATACAGCATCGAGTGGGTTCCTTCTATCTCGAATGTGGAAATGGCCTTTTCATCAGTCGGATAAAAGGTATTTTCGTCAAGCACCTGGCCGTCGCCGGAGATCACCGTATGTTTAACGATATAATGATGTTCGGTCATTTCGTGTTTGGTTTCAACCGTGAGCTTGTTTCCCTCCACGGTGATCACGGGGCTGTGGCTCCCCTCTTTCCCGGCCCATCTGCCGGGATTTTCCTTGGTATAGATGATCCCCTCAGGAATTGTTGCCGCCCTGGCTGACCCCGGCATCAAGCCCGTCGCTGCCAGACCTGCTGAAACCACCAATGACGCCTTTAAGAAATCTCTACGGTTGTTCATCTCTTCCTCCCTTGCTGAATTGGCCTGATGATCCAAGAGCCTCGGATCGAGGCACATATCATTTGGCGACAAGCCTTGTCGCCCCGACACTGCCTCACTTCCCCCTGTCAGACTCATGGGAATGGTTATGATTGCGCTCTATTCGTGGGCCCATTATACCCCGTCTCGGCGAGGACTGCAAAGATCCTCATCGGCAGGACATGGAATCCCTGCCGATCGTCGGCCTTTGCCCCAAGGTGCGAAACAGAGGCGGCCGAACCGGCCCGCTTGCCGTGTCTACTGAAAGTCGACAAACTTCTCAAGGTCTCATATTGTCAGGTTTTTCAGCCGTGCAATGCCACCCCGGAATTGCCGCCAACCAAGGAACTGCCCGCATCCCGGATACGGCCAGCACTGGCGGTTTCAGTCCGCGTGGTTGCGCAGAGCCTTAAGCCGGCGGAGTTCCCCACGAAGGGATTCGCGCTCATCCTCGAGCGCAAACAGATCGCGCATCACCGGCGGTTTGACCGAGTGAGCCGGCAGCCGGGCCTCGGTTTCGGCGATGTCCGCTTCGAGGTCCGCCAGCCGCTTTTCGAGTTCGCTTATACGGTCGCTCATGATCCGATATGAGGAGCGTGCGCTTCGATCAGCCGCAGTTCCTGGTCGTTGGGGGCACGCTTCTGCATGTGATAAAAACAGACTTCCTTCATTTTGCCGCTTCGGGTGTAGTCGATGACTTCATACCGCTGCGGACGCTGCTGGTGGATCTCCACCCACAGCGTCCGCTCCAGATCGAGACCGAAGTCCTCGCACACATATTTGGCAAATTTTTCGGGATTTGAGGAAATCGAGTGACCTTCGCCGGTTTCTGAGTACAGGCAGAGATGCTTCCTGATCGAGGTTACTTTACCGCCGTTCTGGCCGATGGAGAAAATATACAGGTGATATGAACCCGGAAACCACGCAATCGGGTCCCGTTTGTCATGCTTTTTGCCATCCCAGCTGTAGATACCGTTGTAAACTTCCATAACATATCGGTCTTCGATGAAATTTTATGCACACTTCGGCGCCCGAACCCGCCTGTCACGGTTATAATTTAACGCAGATGATGCAAAAGTCTTGTCATCAGTCCCGAATCCTGCAAGTTTAGCGGTCACAGCACAGGTAATGTATGGTATGGTGAAGTCTTAAGCAAAACGACCCCAGCATAGGCGAGGAGACAGATGATGACGGCTTCCAAACCCCCTGTCGAGCGGTTTCTCGATGGCTATTCCTGTTCCCAGACGATCCTGACTACCTATTGCGAGAGATACGGCGTCGATCACCTGACCGGCGTTAAGATGGCGGCCGGATTCGGAGCGGGTATGCAAAAGGCGAAGACGTGCGGAGCGGTCACCGGCGGGGTGATGGTGCTCGGCCTGCATTTCGGCGATGACAACAGCATGACTTCGGCCGGCCGCAAACCGGTATACTCGGCGGTCATCGACTTCATGAATCAGTTCGAGGCATTACACGACACCGTGAGCTGCGGAGAACTGCTCGGTTGTGATGTCAATTCCCCGGAAGGGATGCAGACCGCCGTCGCAAAGGATCTGTTCAAAACGGTATGCCCGAAGTTCGTGAAGGACGCGGCGATGATCCTCGACAGGATGCTCGAATCAGCCTGATGAATGAACTCCGCTAGACGTTGAAGCGGATGTTGAGAATATCTCCCTCCTGTACGATATAGTCCCTGCCCTGCACATAGAACTTGCCCTGTTTTTTCAATTCGGCCTCGCTGCCATGGGCGATCAGTTCTCCATATTTCATCACCTCGGCGCGGATAAACCCCTTCTGCAGGTCCGAATGGATCGCGCCGGCCGCTTCCGGGGCCGTCGAGTTGATGCGCACCAGCCACTGATGCACCTCGTCGGGACCCACCGTAAAAAACGACATCCGTCCAAGCGCCTTGAGACAGAGGCGGGTCAGTCCTCCCAGAGCCGGCTCTTCGATCCCCAGGTCGGCTAAAAACTCCGCCTTTTCCTCCTCGCTGTCAAGCTGCACGATCTCCGATTCAACCTTCGCCGAGACCAGCATTGCCTCCATCTTCTGGGCGTCACAGCTCACTGCAATGTCCTGCAGGATGGCGGTGTCGTTAACCGCGTCTTCGGCGACGTTGAACACCAGGATCAAGGCTTTTCTGGTGATGAACGGATAGCTGCGGATGAGCAGGTCCTCTTCGGCGCTGAACTCCATCAGCCTCAGCGGTCGCTCCTCCTCGAGATGATCCCTGATACGCTGCATCAACTCGTATTCCCTGGCCTGCCGCGCATCCTTTATCTTCTTCAGCGACGCTTCCAGCCGTTCGACCCTCTTTTCGACAAAAATCTGGTCGTGAATCAGGAGCTCGCCGTTGATCGATTCCACGTCGCGGAACGGGTCGACCGAACCCATGGCATGGTAGACGGATTCATCCTGAAAGGCTCTGACGACGTGACAAAGTGCATCCACATCAACGATATTCTTGAAGATATCTCCTTTGGCGATGGTCTCCTGTTCGACTTTTGGCAGCAGCACCAGATCGATCCGGGCCCGTGTCTCTTTCCTGGGCCTGTACAGCTTCACCAGCCGGTCGAACCGCTCATCGACGATTTCGGCGGTGCCCGGTATCGGTTTGCCCTGGACCGCATGATCACCAAGGACCGCTCCGGTCAGCACCTGAAACAGGGTCTTTTTACCGGTCTGAGGGAGTCCGAGTATTCCTATTTTCATCTGTTCCTCGATTACCTTTCGTTTGTTTTCCGCATCATAGCAGACGGTGGGCGACTCTACCACACATCGCTTGCGATTGGCCAGTCACACCTTATGGACGGATGAATTTTTCCTGCTCGTTGCCTGCCACAATTTTCATAATAGTAATTGACTGATCGTCCATTGCATTTTAAGACTAAGGACGAAATTCGCTGCGAGCGGCTTACGCTCATATCATGTGCATTCGATTTGTCTAACCACTGAGACCACGCAAAGGAGAATACGATGAAAGTGATCATTACCGACCAGTGCATGGGTGACCGCAACTGCAACAAACTCTGCCCGGAAGTCTTTGAATATGATGAAGAGACCCTGTTCTCCATAGTCAAGATGGATGAAATCCCTGACCATCTCAAAGACGTCGTCCGTCAGGCCGCCCGCGAATGCGGAGCCGATGCCATCGAAATCGAAGAATAGACGGATATTAGGGGACATGGTTACATTCAGAGAAAGCCGGACCGCCCGCAACCTGCAGACATCCTTTTCGGCGGAGGCCCAGGCCCGCACCCGCTACAATTTCTTCGCCCGGCGGGCAGAAGAGGACGGCTATATCCAGATCTCCCGCCTCTTCGATGAAACCGCCGACCAGGAGTATGAGCACGGACTGCGATTTTTCAAGTTTTTCAACGGCGGAGAACTAGAAACGACCTGGACGTTTCCGACCGGGGTGGTCGAAGACACCCGGTCAAACCTGATTTCAGCAGCCGAACTCGAACTCTACGTGCATGACGTGATGTACAAGAGTTTTGCCGACATCGCCAGAAAGGAGGGGTTCAAGCGGGCTGCCGACACTTTTGATGCCATCATCGTTGCTGAAGTTCACCACGAAAAATTGTTCCGCGAACTGGCTGACAATATCGACAGCGGCCGGGTATTCGCACGGGAGGAGGTTCGAACCTGGAGATGCCTGAGCTGCGGGTACCTGCACCAGGGAAAGGAAGCTCCCGAAAAGTGCCCGGCCTGCGTGAAACCGCAGGGATACTTCGAGTTGCTCGGAAAGAATTGGTAAATTCGGCGGGGATCTGCGGAGAGGGGACAGGTCTTAATCTGTCCCCCTTTTTTATTTTCATTTCGGCACGTATCCGTGCCGCAGTGCCAGTTTTTCAAACATCTGGGCCAGTCCGGCGCCTAAGGTGAACGCCGTTTCACTGTCCAGGTTCCAGTCCAAGGACCGGTCGAAAAACACCTTGAGGCTCGACTCCATCCCTTCGTCCGGCTTCCAGTAACAGATGAGAAACGGCACCAGCGGAAAGACCGGCAGTACGACACTGATGTCGGAGTCGTACGGGCTGGTGATCTGTTTGCCGCTGAACAGATGCACCAGGTCGTCGAACAGCTCCGGGTAGACATCGGCGATTCGCTGCATGGCCTCTTCAGCCCGTTTCCTGAATAGCGGATAACGTTCCGCACCTCCCGCCAACTCCCGCATCGGTACCCATTCGCCGGTCGGCGCGACGCCTCTGCTCTTGATCACATAGTTCAGAAAGGGTGCGGTCACCCAGTGGTTTATGTGGATGTCGGTATAAAAATTGGCGTGGTTGTCGACGCTGAAGTCCTTGCCGAGCACCTTGACGGTCAAAAGCGGAGCGTTGTAGACGCCGCCGGTCCGTGATGCCGCCTGCTGCAGATCAAGTCCGGCGAGTTCCCGGGAAAAGGCTTCGAACAGGTCATCCGCCGGGTCCTGCGCAGGGGGAGCGGCTCGCTCCGCCGCACTCCCGTATTTTGCCAGGTGTTCCCGGCTCACCGTCGGGCATTCCTGGAGTTTTCTGCGTCCTGTAAATACCGCGCCGGCAAAAGCCAGGCAGGTTTTTTCGCCGCACATGCGACAATTGCTCTTGTCGAGCAGGCGAAACACCTGCAGCGCATTGTCGAACTTCGCCATCAGTCAGCAGGGCTCCGATCAGCGCTTGGCAAGCGGCACGAACGGTCGGCTTCCCTCGCCGGTATAGATCTGGCGGGGACGTGAAATCCGTTGATTGTGCTCCAGCAGTTCGCGCCAGTTGGCGATCCATCCGGGCATTCTGCCGATCGCGAACAAAACCGTGTACATGTTGAGCGGAATGCCAATGGCCCGGAGCAGAATACCGCTGTAGAAATCGACGTTGGGATAGAGATTGCGCTCGATGAAATAATCGTCCTTGAGCGTCTTCTCCTCGAGTTCCAGGGCCACCTCCAGCAGCGGATCCTGCTGCTGCAGTTCGTCGAGAACCTCGTAGACCCGCTTCTTGAGGATGATAGAACGGGGATCGAAGTTTTTATAGACCCGATGCCCGAATCCCATCAGCCGATAATCGTGGTTCTTGTCCTTGGCCATGTCGAGATAATGACTGATCGGTTTCCCTGACAGCTTGATATCCTCAAGCATCCTGATCACCGCCGCATTGGCGCCGCCGTGAAGCGGCCCCCACAGTGCGCAGACCCCGGCCGACACCGAACTGAACAGGTTGGCCCTGGAGCTTCCCACCACCCGTACGGTCGAAGTCGAACAGTTCTGCTCATGATCGGCGTGCAGCACCAGAAACAGGTTCAACGCCTTGTCGACCACCGGGGTGGCGATATACTCGCGATACGGATCGGAGAACATCATGTGCAGAAAATTGGAGCAGTAGCTCAGGTTGGGATTGGGATGCATGAACGGCTTGCCGGCGGCCATCCGGTATGAAAAGGCGGCGATGGTGCGAACTTTGGACAGCAGCAGCGCCACCGTCTTGTCGAATTCGGGACCCTCCGAATTCACCTCCAGCACTTCCGGGTGGAAACAGGACACCAGATTCAGCATCGCCGACAGAATCGCCATCGGCGGAGCGTTTTTCGGGAACCCGGAAAAATGATGCTCGAGACTGGTGTGAAGCTGGGCGTGTTCCGCCAGCATCGCACGAAATAAGGCCAGCTGCTTGGGGGTCGGCAGTTCACCATAGAGGATGAGATAGGCTGCCTCGACGAAACTGGCCTGTTCGGCAAGCTCTTCGATCGGATATCCGCGATACCTGAGAATTCCGTTGGCGCCGTCGACATAGGTAATAGATGAAAAGCATGAACCGGTATTGCCGAATCCTGGATCCATCGTGATGCAACCGGTCTGGGCGCGCAGCTTCTGAATGTCGATGGAACGTTCGTTTTCGGTTCCAGTGAAAATCTCGAGATCATAACTTTTGCCGTCGATCGTCAGGGTGGCGGTATTATCTGTCATTGTCTCTCCTTGATTGGTTATGGAATCGAGGGGTTCGCTCCGGAAGATTTAACCACCTCAGGCACATGGCAACAGAATCGATTCTGTCCCCGCCGTTTGCGGGTGCGGTTGGGGCAGGGCTCAGCCTGTTAAGTCTGTTATTCGCAATACTGTAATAGTGATAATTATTGTTCCCGTTTCAAGCAATCCACTGGTACGTTACAGTAACCAGCATCCGCCATTTGGCCAGGTGAACTGAGCAAATAGTGCGGAGACGAGACGTGCCACCTTTTGTTTGACTTTTGTCAGCGATCTATATAATAGTTTTTCATTCTGGCATCAGAAATCAGACACCTCCTAATCCGCGCCGCTGGACTACGCATGAACGACCGAAACATTTCGGTAGTACTGGAAGACATTCACAAACGTTTCGATGCCAACGAAGTCCTCAAGGGCATTTCCCTCTCCGCCCGCAGCGGCGAAGTGATCTCCGTGCTGGGACCCAGCGGCTCCGGTAAATCGACCCTGCTGCGCTGCATCAACCTGCTGGAGATCCCGGACAGCGGCAGGCTGTTCGTGTCCGGAGAGGAAGTTCTGCTGAAACGCTCGCGGAACCGGACCATGCCGGCGGACATGAAGCAGGTCGAGCGAATCAGGTCGAAGCTGTCGATGGTTTTCCAGCAGTTCAATCTGTGGTCCCATATGACCATCCTCCAGAACGTCATCGAGGCTCCGGTCCATGTGCTGAAGATCCCCAAAGACAAGGCGATCCAGCGGGCGCGCATGTACCTCGACAAGGTGGGCATCCCGGACAAGGCGGATGCCTACCCGGTGCATCTCTCCGGCGGGCAGCAGCAGCGTGCGGCCATCGCCCGCGCGCTGGCGATGGAGCCGGAGGTCATCCTCTTCGACGAGCCGACCTCGGCGCTCGACCCGGAGCTGGTGGGGGAAGTCCTGCAGGTCATGCATACCCTGGCCGATGAGGGCCGAACCATGATCGTGGTCACCCACGAGATGGGGTTCGCCCGGGAAGTCTCTTCCCGGGTGATATTCCTTGACGGTGGACTGGTCATGGAGGACGGCAGCCCCGCCGAGGTTTTTGAACACCCCGCCACCGAGCGGTTTTCTGCATTCATAAAAGCAATGGTCTAGAACCGGCCATTGGTAAAGCGTCTCATTCAGGGAGGACACTATGAAGCGATTGATTGCACTGGCAGCACTGATGGTTTGCGCACTGATGGTCTCCACCGCTTCAGCAAAAGACTGGAGCAAGGTGCGAATCGGCGTCGAGGGCGCCTATCCCCCATTTTCCTACGTAACGCCAGCCGGTGAACTGGCCGGTTTCGATATCGATATCGCCAAGGCGCTCGGCGAGGCGATGGGCGCCGAAGTTACCCTTGTCGCCCAGGACTGGGACGGCATCATCCCCGCCCTGCTGGCCAAGAAATATGACGCGATTGTCGCGTCGATGTCGATCACCGAGGAACGCAAGCAGAAGGTCGCCTTCACCAATAAATACTATCAGACCCCGGCGAAATTCGTCTGTAAGAAAGGGACTATAGCTGAATTCTCACGCGATGCGATCAAAGGCAAGAAGGTCGGCGTGCAGCGTGCCACCATCCATGACCGCTATCTCACCGACAACTATGGCAATGATGTTGAAATCAAGCGCTACGGAACCCAGGACGAGGCCTACCTCGATCTCACCGCCGGCCGTGTCGACCTGCTGCTTGCCGACTCCGTCGCGCTGTCCGATGGTTTCCTGAAAAAACCTGAGGGAGCCGATTACCAGTTCATCGGACCGGACTTGAGCGACCCGAAATGGTTCGGTGATGGCGCCGGCATCGCGATCCGCAAGGAGGACACGGACCTGGTCGAGAAATTCAACATGGCCATCGACAAGATCCGCAGTGACGGCACCTACAAGACCATCCAGGATAAATACTTCGACTTCAACGTCTACGGCGAATAAAGACGGTTTCCGCTCCGGCCCCGGCTGAGCTGACGGCTGGAGCGGGAAATCTGCAACGGTTAGATGTTCTCCCTATATGGATATGGCCCCTCCATCTTCGAGGGGACGATTCTGACCCTCCAGGTCTCGATCGTGTCATTGCTCATCGCCATGCTGCTCGGCATGCTCGGCGCCCTCGCCAAGCTGTCCGGTACGCGTTCGCTGGCGCTGATTGCCCAGCTCTACACCACCATCATCCGGGGAATCCCGGACCTGGTGCTGATGCTGCTGATCTTTTTCGGCGGCCAGGTGCTCGTCAACCAGATCGGGCCGGCGTTCGGATATGACGAATACATCGACATCAACCCGTTCCTCGCCGGCATCCTGACCATCGGCTTTATTTTCGGGGCCTACATGACCGAGACCTTCCGCGGTGCCATCCTCGCCGTGAGCAGAGGGCAGATCGAAGCCGGCACCGCTTACGGCATGTCATCCTTCATGGCATTCCGCCGCATCACCCTACCGCAGATGGTGCGCCATGCCTTGCCAGGCTTCGGCAACAACTGGCTGGTGCTGGTCAAGACCACCGCGCTGGTCTCCATCATCGGCCTCGACGACATGGTCAGAAAGGCCGGCCTGGCCGCCGGCGCGACCCGCAAGCCCTTTACCTTCTACCTGGTCGTGGCGGTCAACTATCTGCTGATCACCTCCATATCCGTGTACCTCCTCAAACATATAGAGCGCCGCTACAGCGTCGGCGTCAGGGAGACGTAGCATGGATTTCACGCTGATCTTCGAAAATATCGGAATCTATTTCACCGGACTGCAGAACACCGTCGTGCTGGTATCGATCTCCCTGGTTCTGGGGTTACTGCTGGCGGTACCACTGGCCGTGCTTCTCAATTACGGGAACAACTCGATCAGATTACCGATCCGTGCCTATATCTATTTTTTCCGGGGCACCCCGCTGCTCGTGCAGATGTTTCTCGTCTATTACGGTTTCGGTCAATTCGATCTGATCAAGGACAGCTTGCTCTGGCCCTTTTTCAAGGAGGCTTACTTCTGCGCGCTCTTCGCGTTTACGTTGAATACCGGCGCCTATACCGCTGAGATTCTGCGCGGAGCCATCAAAGCCACGAACCATGGGGAAATCGAAGCGGCGATGGCCGCCGGCATGTCGAAACTGCTGATGATCCGGCGCATCATCCTGCCCAGTGCCTTCCGGAGGGCACTGCCGGCATACTCCAATGAGATCATCTTCATGCTGCACGGCTCGGCACTGGCAAGCGTCATCACCATCGTCGACATCACCGGCGCGGCGCGGATCATCAACTCGCGATACTACAGCCCATACGAGGCATTTGTTACCGCCGCGGTGTTCTATATGACGCTGACCTTCATCATCGTGTTTCTGGTCAAAAAGCTCGAGGTCCGCTGGTTTGCCCACCTTCAGCCCCAGTCAAACAACCCGGCAATCGAAGCACCCCCATGAAACGAACAGAAACAAAAATCCTTCCGCAGGCCAGCCCGGGTACCAGCAGAACGCTCGAGGTTCTCTATTACGGAACACCCGGGGCGCGGCCCAAAGCCTACATCCAGGCAGGGTTGCATGCCGACGAGGCTCCCGGCTACGTTGTCCTCCACCACCTGATAGGATTGCTCGACAAGGCTGATTCAGCCGGCACCATTGGCGGCGAAATCGTCGTCGTGCCCGCCGCTAATCCAATCGGCCTGAGCCAGTGGCGAGACGACGCGCTGCAGGGACGATTCGATTTCGCCAACTCGATCAATTTCAACCGGCAGCATCAAGACCTGATCGACCGGCTCATCGACCAGATCGGCCCCCGGCTGGGGGCGGACGGCGCAGCCAATGTTGCGGCCATCCGCGCCAGCGCATCCCGGATTCTCAGCGAAGTTCAACCGGAAACCGAGGCGCAGAGTCTCAAGCTGCTGCTCATTTCACTTTCCCACGACGCTGATGTCGTGCTCGATCTGCACTGCGACCTGCAGGCCCTCATGCATGTCTATATCGGCACGCCGCTCTGGCCCGATGGAGAAGATCTGTCGGCCCAGATGGGTGCCGCGGCGACCCTGCTCGCCGCCGATTCGGGGGGAACCCCATTCGATGAAGCCAACAGCAGACCCTGGTGGGTGCTGGCCGAACGCTTCCCGGACCAGCCGATACCGTCGGCTTGTATGGCGGCTACCGTGGAACTGCGCGGCATTTCCGATACCGACCCGGAAACCATTGTCGAAGATAGCAAAAATCTGTTTTTTTTCCTGCAAAGACGAGGAGTTATCGACGGAATCCCGCCGCAGCTGCCGGCGCTGAAAAATCCGGCAACGCCGCTGACCGGCGTCGACTATGTAAAAGCACCGGTGCCGGGGATCATCGTCTACGAGAAAAGGCCCGGTGATCGAGTCGGAGCGGGCGAGACTATCGCCTCAATCATCAATCCGCTTCCCGCCGACGACAGCCTCAGCGTTGTCGAAGTCAAGAGCCGGACCGACGGCCTGATCTTCTCCCGCCTCGTCGACCGCTTTGCCCGGCCGGGCAGGGTTATCGCCAAAGTCGCCGGATCCAGGCCGCTGTGCAGCGAGGAAGGCAATCTGCTGACGCTCTGATCCACAACTCGCCGTTGGCGGACCGCTGCCGTCAGAAACCGATGTTGTGCTCGAACTCCTTCAGACGTTTGTGGATTGAGCGCAGTTCAGTGATCGTCGTCCAGTTGGCGATGAAGATCGAAAACGACTCCCGCACTTTGGAAAAGGCATTTGAGACCTGGACCAGCACACCAAGCGTGATCAGCCCGGTGAAGAGCCCCGGCCCCATGATCAGATACGGCACGATGACCATCAGCTGCTCGAAAAAATTGACCCAGATATCGAAATATCCGTAATGGAGGAAAAGCCGGTGGTAGTTGAACTTCAGGCCGATGAACAATTCCGCGATAGTCTCGGTTTTTCCGTAGTTGACCTTGTCGTCCTCGGCGTAGACCAGCTCCTTTCTGAACGCCGCCTCGACTTTCTGGTTGTTGTATTCGAGGCCGGGCAGCTTGATGCCGACAAACCATGAGATGCCCAGGCCGCCCACCGACACGAGCAGCGCCACCCAGACCAGGCTGCCGGGGATGTCCTTGATGTAAGGCAGATCGACGCCGCCGCTCAAACCCCAGAGGATCGGCAGGAATGCGACCAGCGTCAGGACCGCCCGCGCCACCTGCAGGCCGAGGCTCTCGACAATCCGCGCAAACCGGTAGATGTCCTCCTGGATACGCTGGCTCGCACCCTCGACCTCCTCTTCGACCTGCTGCCATTGCGATACGTAGGAAAAGGTCATGGCCTCACGCCAGCGGAACGCATAGATGCGCGTAAAGTATGCGGTCATAGTCGCGATCAGTACATACGGAAAGGCGATGTAGCCAAAGATCAGCAGCTCCCTCCAGAACTCGCCGATCTGATGCTCGGTGGCCTTCTGAAGCATGTTGTAGAAGCGTCCGTACCACTCGTTGATCCTGACGGTAAGCTCGACCTGCACGAACAGGGACACAATCAGCGTGACCCCGCCACCCCAGGCCCACAGCAGCCATCGTTTACTCTTGTAAAAGGCGCGAAACATAAATGAGTCCTTTCAGCCGGCCGATTTCGGCCAATCCGTTACAAACCAGGCAGGCCAGGTTTTCAGAAAGAGGGTCCGGCGGTCAACGGTTCAGGCGACGGTGACTGCGAATTCCGGCGGATCGATGATGTGGCGCTTGACGGCGCATTGATCCATCGCCCTGATGACGGCCTTTCGATACTTGTCAGGAAACCCCTCCGGCAGCTTCAACTCGATCGAGAAGGTGCCGTACCGTTTGGTCTCTTTGTTATAGTCATAGCCCATGGTCAGGCTCATGGTGGAGGTATCTATGTTGCGTTGCTGACAGAATCTCAGCGCGAAAAAACCGGCACAGGTGGCAATGGAGACGAGAAACAGATCCGACGGCGACGGGGCGCTGTCGTCCCCGCCGTGTTTGAGCGGCTGGTCGGTGCGGATGGTGAAGGCTCCGCTTACTGCCTCAACAACCAGATTTCCCGGAAAGGAAACGTTAATCGTTCTGTCCATGTCGGCTCATCTCCTGATGTTCAATCTCTTGAGGTGCTTGTTTATCCCGTCCCGGTCACAGAAGAACGGATTGAAATCGCGGGTCTGCTCGAAATCCAGCCTGATATGTTCGACATCGGCCCCGCCCTGGTCGAGGGCGGCCAGAAGCGCCTGATACTGATGGATATCACCGGCCTCTTCAGGCGGGCAGTTGTTGGCGCCGTCGATCAGCACCGGATATCCATCCGCGCCTTTCGGCGCGAGGATTTCCTCCAGGGCGATCTGCAGCTCCCAGCCGTCACCGCCGTCGTAGAGATAGCTGAACAGAAACTGCATTCCCTCCTCGAGCTGGTGCAGCTCGAAAGCAGCTTCGTCATATTCGGGCTTGCGCCTGTAATTCTCGATACCAAAACCGGGCTGGTAGAAGATTTTACCGACCAGGAACTGATGGCTGTCTTCATCCTGCCAGCCCATGCAGACCTGGATAACCCGGTGCAGGTCGGCAAGCGTCATCCGTCCGGGCACCTCCAGGGTACGCCAGATCAGTGGATCTGAAAAGGGAACCGCCAGTTTCAGACGATACGACGGAATCGGTTTATCCGGCTCGATACCACCGCTGCTGACAGGTTTCTCCCTGCCGAACTCGCCTTTGAGTATTTTGGCCATGATCGTAATCTCCAGCATCTCTTTCTATTTAAAACTAGCCAATAGATAAGCATTATTTACGATTTGGCGAATCGGTCAGGCAAACAAGAAATGGCTGAGGAATGAAGATGACTGTCGAACAGATGTGCCTGATTCGATTTTTCCAAGGACAGGCTGAACCCTGTCCCCACCGCTCGGTAAGGCTGTCAGTTAAAAAATTTCGTGAACGACTCGACCGGGAGCCGCGGCGTGCGGTAGCTGTTCACTAGTGCCTCGGTGTCTTCATAGCCCAGAGCCATGCCGCCGAGCAGAAGCAGTTCAAGCGGATAGCCGAGCGCTTCCTTGACGATCAGCGGGTATTCGCCCAGCGCCGCCTGGGGGCAAGTTGCAAGCCCCTGCTCGACCGCCGCCAGCATGATCGACTGCAGAAACATCCCGTAATCCATATAGGAGCCTGTCTCGAGCCCCGCATCCATGAAGAAGAAAAGCGCAACCGGCGCATCAAACGCCCGGTAATTGGCTGCCCACTGTTCCACCCGGCGCTCCTTGTCCTTTCTGGAAATGGAGAGCGTCTGGTACAACTGCAGGCCGCATTCGATACGTCTGGTTTTATACGGCTCGACCCAGACCAGCGGATAGTACTGAAAATCCATCTGTCCTTTTTCCCCGTTCCTGAAAGCGGTTTCAATCCTGGTCTGGAGATCGATTTTCTTGGCGCCGGTCACCACCGCAACCTGCCATGGCTGGGTATTGACACCTGACGGGGCGTGTCTGGCCGCGTCCAGAACAGCGATGATCTTATCTCGCTCGACGTCCCTGTTCAGAAATGCCCGAGTCGATTTTCGTACCTGTAACGCCTTGCTTACGTTCATATGCCCCCCTCGATAGGATGCGCTCTCTGGCGGCCGTATTCGGCTCTGTTAGAAAAAGATCTCGTTGTGACCAACAAGACTCAGCTTCTTTCGCAACTGATTGATCTCACCAAGTATTTTCTCAAGCAATTCTTTTTCGATATGGCTGATCTCCCGGGCATTGACCTGATTGTCGGGCGCTTTCCCGTCATCAATGCAGGAAATCTGATGTCTGAACCGGAGCTGCATCAGGAAATTGTAGGATTCGACCAGCTCCTGGTGCACCTCCGGCTTGAGCACCTTGGTCTCCAGCAGCCTGTTCATGCGCTGCAGGGTATTGGTAGCTTCCAAGCCGCAAAAAATCGCATAGATGCGGGCAAAGCCGACGATCTGCGCAATCACGTGCTTGATATTGAAGGTGTTGGGGTAATCACCGCCCGATTCGACCGCAAGCTTGCCGAAGAAATCGACCGGCACCCTGAAAAGCAGTGTATTCTGGGCCATCTGGTAGAGGAAGGCCTTCTGGTTCTGAGTCCGCCGGCGGATATGCTCGTGCAGTTCACGGGTCAGACGGGCATCTCCATAAAGGCAGCGGAAATCGAAAAAGATCGAGACTTCCATCAGGTCTTCCGGCGTCGAGTCGCCGATCCATTTTGAAAAATAGGACTTCCAGACGGAGATCGGCTGACACCACGTGGGCGTCATCGCCATGATCCCGCCTTTACAGAACTGGTAGCCGACCTCGTCGAGCCACGTACAGACTGTCGTCGCCAGCTCTTGGAAATACTCACGGGCCTGTTCCGAACGCTGCTCCCCGACGTCTTCGAACATGATCGCGTTGTCCTGGTCGGTCACCAGCGTCTGCTCCCCCCTGCCCTCGCTGCCGACGCTGATGAACGCAAAACGGATCGGCGGTTCCCCGGTCTTTTCTATGGCCATGTCGATCAGCTTCTGCAGTACCGTATCGGAGATGGTGGTGATGATCCGGGTGATGTTTCCGGCATGGGCGCCGGAGTCGATCAGCGCCTTTATGATGCGCGGCAGCCGGTAGTGGCTCTGCACGATCTCCTCGACGGTCGTGGCGCTGCGGATCTGCTCGATCACGAAATTGGCGGAATAGCGGTGGACATCAAGCAGCTCCTCGTTGCTGATCAGGCTCACCACCTGGTCATGTTGATTGCGCACCACCAGGTAGTCGATCTCTTTGTCCTTCAACAGCATCACCGCCTCGAATATCAGCGCCGAGTCCTCGATGAAAACCAGCGGCGATTTCATGATCTGATCGACATCGCTGACAGAAGACAGCCCGGCCGCCAGCACCCGTTCGCGAAGCCGCTGATCGGTGACCATCCCGACCGGACGGCCAGCGTCGGTGACCAGGATCGCCCCCTGCCCCGATTCGCTCATGATTTCGGCGGCACGCTTGATAGACGTCCTGCGGTCACAGGTGATGAACGGAGTTTCGAGGTTTCTGATCGGCTGATTCATGAACATCAGCGAGGTCTGCAGCTCAACAATCAGATTTTCGCGCTCCTCCGCACGCTTGCGCTGGCTGCTGATATCCTCGATCAGTCCGTCGCAGTAGCGGATCTCGCCTTGCAGATCTCGTCCCAGAATCATTGAAATCGACACGGTGAGCGGTTCCTCTGTACTGTCCGGCGCCCGTTTGATGGTGAATATCAAATCTCTGGCAATCCCGTTCTCATCGAATTGAGACGCCGGCGGTTCACGCTCTCCTTCCGTCTCGAGATATTCAAACAGATCGGTGTTGACAATCTCGCTTTCAGCGCCTGCACCGAACATCCTCAGCATCACCGGGTTGGCCTCGATGATCCTGAAGCGCGGTCCCGGCGTCGTGCGGAACACCCCGATCTGCAGCCGGCCGGTGAGCTGCCGGTAGCGCTCCCGGCTCTCATCGAGTTCCTCCTTGATCCGCTTGTCGGCGCTGACATCTCTGGCGGTAACGACAATCACCCGCTGATTGCCGAGATCCTTCTGGCTGGCGGTAAGCTCGACGATGGCCGACTGTCCGGTTTTGCGCCGGATCCGGGCTTCACGGGTTGCAGCGGCACTACTGCCGTCGAGAAACGTCTGCATCGACGGCAGCCGGTTTTCATCATCGGGCATCGGCCCCCAGGAAAACAGTTCGGCCGGTTTCAACGTTTCGAGTTCGGCGGCACTAAAGCCGCTCAGCTGCTCCATGCCGCGGTTGGCATACATGCACTTGCCGTTGTACAGCATCATGATCGGATCGACCGCCGATTCGGCAAGCGTCTTGTATTTGACCCGGGACCGCTGCAGATCTTCCTCGGCCTGGAGCCTCCTGCGCTCAATAAAGAGGCTGCGGACGATGACGAAGAGCAGAAGAGCCGCGATACAGATTACCGTTAAAAAGATCATCCGCGACAGGCGACGGGTGATCTCTCTGGTCTTCTGTTCCACATCGTCGAGGAACACACCGGTGCCGACCACCCAGCCCCACGGCTCGAATTTCTTCACGTAGGCGAGCTTCGGAACGATCCGCTGTTCGTCGTATTTCCGGTTCCAGATGTATTCGACATAACCGCTGTCGGACTCGGAGACGGCTTTGATGAATTCCATGAAAATCTTCTTGCCGGCGACATCCTCATACTCGCTCAGATCCGCGCCGATCAGTTCCTTGGAGTACGGGTGCATGATCAGTTTCGGCTTGAGGTCGGAAATCCAGAAATAATCCCTGAATCCGGTTCCGTAGCGGAGGTGTTCGACCTCCTCAATGGCCTTGCGCTGAGCCGCCTCCCTGCTCAGCCGTCCGGCCCGCTCCTCCTGCTCATACAAGACGATGATGGACCAGGATACATTCACCAGTTCCTGGATCATCTCGCGCTTGTCGTCGAGGAAGGTCTCTTTGAAAATCGGGATTATGAACAGATAGGTCGAACCGATCAGCGTGGCCACGGCGAGCACCGCCGGCACGATGATGCCGAGGACGAATTTGATCCAACGCTTCGATCTGTTTGTATCCATTGCTCTCCGGCTCATGAGGAGCGGGGCATGAACCCGTCTCCGCGCTGTTTAAGAGAAGAGCCGACCTGGAGATCGGGACCATGGTAAGGCCGTCCCCTCCAGGAGCCTAATCTGCCCCCTCGTCATCGACCCATCGGCACCTCCGAAACCGCCTGCAATTCCAGCTAGATGAACATCTGGTGCGAGGAAATCATCTTCATCTTCAGTTTTCGCCGGTAGTTGACCAGACAGTTGAGTTCGGCACCGTTGACCCTCACATCGAATGCATCCGGCCGTGCTTCGATCGCCGCGAACAGCGCATCGACAATATCCGGGTCGAAATGTGAGCCGGCTCCGTTGAACACGTTGACGACACTGTCTTCGAACTTCATTTTGGCAAAATGGGTGCGCCCTGCCAGCATGGTTTCGAAGGCGTCGCACAGAGTCAGAATCCGGGCTCCACGGGGAATCCTCTCTCCCCGCAGTCCGTGCGGGTAGCCGCTGCCGTCGAAACGCTCGTGGTGATGCAGAATGAGCGGCACCACGTCGTTCAGGAAATTCAGCGGCTTGGCGATGCGGGCACCAATTTCCGGGTGCTGCCTGACGATGTCCATCTCCGTGCGTGACAAGATGCCGAGCCTTTTGAGAATGTCGTCGTTCATGCCGATTTTGCCGATATCGTGCAGCAGGCCGCCGTGATGGATGGTCTCAACTTCGTTTCCGCTCAGCCCCATCTGCTCGGCGACTGCTCGGGCAAACTGGGCGACCCGCACCGAATGGCCGTGGGTTGATTCATCTTTGGCCTCCAGCGCAAGGGTGAAGCCTTCCACCATCTGACGGAGGCTCTGCAGCATCTTTTCGTCATAGCTGAAGGCCTTGTGCAGTGCGATTGCGCCCTGTTCGCCGAGGGCGGTGAGGATTTCAGTTTCTTCTGCGGTCAGCTTTTTGTACGCGTAGAAATAGACGGCCAGGATTCCCCCGTAGGTGCCGATAATATCGAAAAACATGCCGGTGATCGAACCGACACTGCGTTTACCGATCGTATCCAGATCAGGAATACGGCGGTCGGTCCTGGCATCCTCTATCCACACCAGCGGCCCTTCATCGCTGTTGAAAATATGGTTCAGCTCGGAGTAATTGACATTGGCCAGGCTGCGGTATGGAAACCCGTCGGACACCATGGTTTCGATCTTCTCGCTGTCACGGTCGACGATCCAGTAAATACACCCTTTGGCGCCGAGGATCTCCTTGATGTTGCGGACTATATGCTGCAGTATCTCGGTGGTGTTTTCGCCGGAGTGGATCGCCTTGCTCACCTGCGAGAACACCCTGAAAAAGTCGATGTAGTTGATGTTCACTCGTTATCTCCGTCCTACCTATCCCCGGTCAGATGATGTTGTCCGCCCTGAGACGCTCGATCTCGGCTTCGCTGTAGCCAAGCTCGGCAAGAATTTCATGGTTGTGCTGCCCGAACTGCGCCGGCGGGGTCCGGAACGAACCGGGGGTTGCACTCAACCTGATGCCGATGCCGAAGGTACGCACCGTCTGTCCGTCCCCGTGCTCGATATCGGCCACCATGCCGCGGGCCTTGAAAAGCGGGTGATCGAGCGCCTCCTGGAAGGGAACGACCCGGCAGCAGCAGACATCCTCATCCCCGAATACCGCTTCCCAGGCGGCTGCGCTCCGCTGCCTGAAAACGTCTCTGAAGCGATCGATAATGGTCTCCCGCATGGCTTCGTCGAATTGAAGCTCGGCGTACATATCCATATGCAACGCCGTGCACAAATGTTTCCAGAAGCGGTTTTCCAGAGCACCGACTGCGATATAGCTGCCATCCCTGGTTTCATAGGTATTGTAGCACGCGTATCGGTGGGACAGCAATTCCCGGGAACGGTGCAGCGGCTGACCGGATATGTGGTGAAAATAATGCGGTAGGCTCAGAAATCCGAGCAGCCCGTCGGTCATCGAGATATCGACAAACTGGCCCGTACCGGAATGGTTGCGAGCCACCAGCGCAAGCAGAATGCCGATCACCGCATTCATGCTGCCGCCGCCGATATCGGCGATCTGGACTCCCGGTATCGACGGCGGCCCGTCGGCCGGTCCGATCAGATCGAGAATGCCGGCAGTCGCGAGATAGTTGACGTCGTGGCCGGCCCGGTCCCGATAGGGGCCGTCCTGGCCGTAGCCGGTGATGGAGCAGTAGATGATGCGGGGAAAGCTCTTGTGGATGGTGGTGAAGTCGACCCCGAGCCGAGCCGCCACGCCGGGACGGAAGCCTTCGATGATGATATCGGCATCGGCCGCTAGCCGGTAGAAAACGGCTTTGCCCCGTTTCGACTTCAGATTCAGGCTCAGGTGTTTTTTGTTGCGGTACAGTGTTTCGAAAAACAGACCGTCCTCCCTGAACCGTTTATCCTCAATGCTGATCACCTCGGCACCGTGATCGGCCAGCAGCATCGAACAATACGGTCCCGGCAGCAGTCGCGACAGATCCAGAACCTTGATCCCGGCCAGGCTTCCCGTCATAACTTCCCCCTTATTGCTCCATCAATCTGCCGATTCTGCCAGATACGGCATGCATGGCCTGCGTGTCCATGCGAAATCGGGACTGATCTACATCTGTGCTCCCAGTTGTCAAGGAACCCCTCCGTCCATTGGAAAACCTCCGACCGACCTAAAATTCTACTCCCTTTTGGGCCTTGATGCCGCTCTGATAAGCATGCTTGACTACAGCGATCTCGGAAACGGTATCGGCGATCTCCACCAGTTCCGGAGCCGCATTACGGCCGGTGATGATGATGGTGAGCCGGGCCGGCTTGCTGGCGATCGCTTCGACGATCGTTTCCACCGGCAGAAACCCGAGGGTCGGCAGGTAGGTCAGCTCGTCGAGGATGATCAGGTCATAGCGGTCGCTGTCGATCAGCTCTTTGGCAAGGGCAAAACCCTTTTCGGCGGTTTTCTTGTCCTCCTCGATATTTTCCTTTTTGAACACGAATCCTTTGCCGCAGATATGCCAATCAAGATTTTCGAGCTTCTTTGCCAACAGCCGCTCTCCATAGCTGCCCGGCCCCTTGATGAACTGGACCACACAGACCTTGTGGCCGTGGCCCAGGGCCCTGAATGCAGTGCCCAGCGCCGCTGTCGTCTTTCCCTTGCCGTCGCCGGTGTGAATGATCACTCTTCCTTTTCTGTCCATCGATTTGTCACCGCCCCCGCGAGTGGATATCTGCTGCCGGTCCCCGGCTTTTCCGCCAATCACCAGGATATCGGGCAAGCCGGCAGCTTCCGGGCATCCTTGCTTGTCAACAGCAGCCGCTTGATACCTCTGGTTTTCATATAAAAATGATTGACAAATGTATTTGGGTGAATTTAAATCACCCCCAACGAAGAACGAGCGCTCGCTCAGTTTACGTTTTACCCGTATTCATGTAAAAGCGCTCATCCTTTTTTCTTTCCGGGAGGAGTCAGAACGACACGAATCGAGCACGAAATTGTTCACCTGATCGGTACGGCCTAGACTCCATCCTCCCCTTCCCCTTTACGATATGCTCGGATGATGATCAGGTCCGATTTTGTGATCGAGCGCTCGGTAGACAGACGCCAATGCTGCCGTTCGGCCCGGTCGGGGCCTGGTTCCGATCGGCAGCGTGGTCATCGCGAAAACCATTATGTTCCCTGTGCCTTTAGGGAAATAAGACCGAACAACATGGAGGGAGATGGTGGAGCCTGCGGTTCTGGTTGTTCACTGACCGCTGTCCGTATAACAAGCACGTTTTATTAAACCACCCTGCTGCAGCATCCGCGGGCGGCTGGAATCATGTCGGCTGCTGCACGGGACAAACAGACCACAGTTTTTTGCCAAGGAGGAAAGCATGAATAGCGCGTACAAAAAGGAAATTCGTTATACCCTGATCTTCAGCGCCCTGCTATTGATCTGTGGGCATTTCGGCCTGCTCTTTGTAGCCCTTCCCGGTCTACAGAACAAAATGGTTTTCGGGTTTCCGTCCCAGTACATCATTCCGATCATCTTCGGGTGGGTCGTACTGATGGTTGTTGTCGCTCTCCAGGCCAAACTTACCAACGACCTCGATGACGAGATCGAGGCGCTGGGCGACTCCTCAGAGTCTTCCAAATAGCAGGGGGGTAGAGAGATGCAATATGAAAATTGGGTATTAGAGAGTCCGGTACTCGGCATGATTTTCGTCGGTGCGTCCTTTATCATTTTCTATGCGATCGGATGGTATTCCCAGAGGGCCACCAAATCCTCCACCGATTACTGGACCGCAGGCCGCTCCATCGGCTCGATCACCAACGGTCTGGGCATGGCGTCGAGCTATATGAGCCTGGCGACCTTCATGGGGGTCACGGCGCTGATTCTGAACCTCAAGGTGCCGTTCGTCTACATGTGGATTCAGTTCACTCTGTCGATTCCGCTGATCACGCTGTGGTATGGGACGCCGCTGAGAAGGATGGGCGCATTCACCCCGGCTCATTTCGTGCGCGAGCGTTACGGGCGGCGCACATCGTACATCACCGTCGTGTTCATGATCCTGATCATGGTCATGTACGCGCTGGGCCAGATGATCGGTGTCGCCAAGGTATTCGAGATGCTGTTCGGCTTCAACTACATGGTCGCGCTGATCTGCGGCGGTGCGCTGATCGTCGGTTATGTAACCATCGGCGGCATGTACGGGACGACCTACAATGCCGCGTTTCAGATGATCCTGATGGGAGTCGCTTTCATCATCCCGCTGGGGGCAATCATGAAGGCGATGGGTGGCACCGGCTGGTATTTCCCGCCGCTGCTCTATTCAGACATGGTTCCGGACATGCTCAAGGCGGTGCCTGATTTCTTCGACATGAAATACGGGTTCAAATGGTATCTGGCGCTGATCCCGTGCTTCACGATCGGGGCCATGGGGCTCCCCCATCTCGGCATGAGGGTCTACACGGCGTCGAACCTGAAGACCGCCCGCGGCGCCATGGTCTGGTTCACCTTCTTCTGCGGTATCGTATTCTGCTCGACCTACACGATGGGCTTCTCGGGGGTTTTCTATCAGGCCACCTCCGGTTCTGGCATCGCCCCCACCGATTTTGACAAGATCACCCTGATCCTCAACTCGGTTTACAATCCGGCCTGGGTACTGGCGTTTGTTATCGCCGGTGCGATCGCCGCCGGCCTGTCCACCATCAGTGCAAACCTGATGGCCATCGGCGCAATGATCGCCCAGGACATCATCGCCACCATCAAGCCGGACCTGTCGGACAAGACCATGAAGACCATCGGCTACTGTGCGATCGCCGGCGGCGGTGCCGCCTCGATCCTGATTGCGATCGACCCGCCGACCTTTCTGGTTGTCAGCATCCTCTGGGCCTTCGGCCTGGCCGGCGTCACCGTTGCCCCCCTGGTCATCCTCGGGGTCTGGTGGAAACCAGCCAACCGTTACGGCGCCTCGATAGCCTGTCTGGTATCAGGCCTCGCCTACATCATCGTGTCCCCGTACATCGCCCCGAACATCGTCATCGGTGGCGGACTGGAGGCCAAGGTCGGCATGACCGGTTCGCTCTTCTGCGTTCCGCTGACCTTCCTGCTGCACACCGTGATTTCGATGATCACCGAGCGCATGCCGGGGCTGATGGCCAAGATCCCGCACGAACAGGACAAACGGCTGGTGGACAAGATTCACGGTTGGGCCGACTACAGCGACCAGCGCTACAACAACACCAACGCCGGTATCATCATCGCCGTGGTCAGTGCGCTCATCTGCATTTATGCGATCTTGCCGGGCGGCTGGGCATAGGGTATAGTAACCCTTACCGAACAACCCGAAACACCCGTTCCATGGTCAATCCCTGGAACGGGTGTCTTTTCATTAGAGACTGGTCCACGGACCGTCGACCACCGCGCATGAATTTCTTTACGCTTCTGCCGAGCATGATAACCGGTACCGACGAGCTGTTCGAACTGGCGCTCGCCGGCAAGGCCCGGAACATCCTGATGATCAACCTGGTCATCGTCGGCCTCACGTTCGGCCTGTCCAACCTGTACGGATCGCTGCTGCAGACCCCGGACCTGCCGATGCACGGCAGCTACGCGCTGATCACCCCGCTCATGTTCTGGGTTTTCGGCATTTTCACGATGCTCGGCGTGCTGCTCGGGTTTACGTTGGTCTACTGGGCGGCGGCCAGGGCATTCAACGGTCCCGGAGGGTTATGGCTGGTGATGGATCTGATCGGGCTGTCAGCGGTACCGTTCTGGTTTCTCGCCCCCCTGCTGAACCTGGCGCTCAATTTCAACCAGTCCGACTCGGTTCCGCTGTCCCTGCTGATCCCACTGGTGATCGTCTTCGGCTGGTCGTTCAAACTGGTCCGGCAGAGCATGGTGGTCGGGCAGGGACTGAGCGAGGGAAAAGCAACCCTGGCCCTTGGCTGCATGTGGATATTCAGTGTCAGCGCCGTTTATGTATTTCTGCCCTAGCGGTTCCCTCAGCCCTCTATTCCGTGCCTGGACTGCGAACCTCCTACCCGATACCAAAAGCCGCCGCATCGGCTGAGCAGACCGTCAGAGCGAGCCGTTTCATCTGTCACGTCGGGCCCGCCTCCTCCCTGAAGGAGGTGACGGCAGAACTCGACCGGTTGGCATCGATCCACCCGAAGGCGAACCATATCTGCTGGGCCTGTATCATCGGGCCGCCCGGTTCACCTGAACGGGCCATGAGCGATGACGGCGAGCCCAGGGGAACCGCCGGCAGACCGATGCTGACGGTCCTCGACCATAGCGGATACGGGGAAATCTGGGCGGCGGTGGTCAGGTATTTCGGCGGCATCAAGCTGGGCAAGGGAGGCCTGATCAGGGCCTACACATCATCGCTGCAGCAGGCCCTTGCCCGGCTCGAATCAATTGAAAAGCAGCCGCTGTTGCAATTTCGCCTGTGTCTTGACTATAATCTCCTGCCGTTATGCGAACGCCTCCTCGCTGAATCGGGCGGAAGCGTCATCAAGCGGAGTTTTTCCGATACGGTAGTCCTCGAGCTGCAGCTGCCGGAATCATCCTCGGAGGCCTTCGTGCGAAAAATGATCACGGTCAGCGGCGGCAAAGCGAGATGTGAAGTCCATGAATAGTCGATCGCCACAGCTGCGCGACCTGCGCGCCGGTTTTGCCGCCAATCTGGTGGTCTCCCTCTCGGTTGGAGCCTACGGCAGCGTGCTCGGTCTCATGGCCGCGCAGAAAGGGCTGACCTGGTACCAGCTGCTGGTCATGAACCTCAGCGTATTCGCCGGTTCCGCGCAATTCGTGATGGTCGACATGTGGGTACCGCCGCTGCCGGTGGCGGAGATCGTCCTGGCGGTACTCGTGATCAACATGCGCTACCTGCTGATTGGCGCCTCCCTGAATCCCCTGTTCCAGGATACCCGGCTGGGGCACAAGTTCGTGTTCATGCACCTGGTCGCCGACGAAAACTGGGCGATGACCATGGCCCGCTTCCACAAGGCCCCGACCACCACCTGGTTCCTGCTCGGCGGCGGCCTCTGCGTGCAGAGTGCCTGGTGCCTGGGTACGCTGTCCGGCCACGGGCTTGGTGCGGTCATTGCAAACCCGGAGCGCTACGGGCTCGATTTCTCCTTCGTGGCCGTTTTCACCGCGCTGGTCTTCAGCTTCTGGAAAGGACGGCGGGATATCCTGCCGTGGCTGGCTGCGGCTGTGGGGGCGGCCATTGCCGAGACCCTGCTGCCGGGCAAATGGTATATCATCTGCGGCGGCATCGCCGGTGCACTGACCGCTGCGTTCGCCCCCGGCAAGGACGGTGGCGATGCATAACACTGCGGACACCCTGGTTTGGCTGACCATTTTCGGCGCCGCTGCGGTCACCTATGGGCTCAGGATCGGCGGCCTGCTGCTCGCCTCCAAGCTCCCCAAGACCGGCCGCTTCAAGCGTTTTATGGACGCCCTGCCGGGTACCATCCTGCTGTCGCTGATTGTACCCGCCGCCCTCGCCGCCGGTCCGCTCGGCTGGATTGCCACGCTGTGCACCGCCCTCTGCAGCTTGAAAACGGGCAATATCTTTCTGTCCATGGTGGTCGGCATTGTCCTCGTCGCCGTGGGCCGCGGATATGGTTTTTGAGTGAGACCGCCGGAGGGCGCCCCCGCCCCTGGATACCAAAAACGACCAGGCGGCTTGACAAACCACCCACATGTCAAATCGTAGTACTCAGCGCTGATTTTTCATCGTTGATTACCTTGCTTTATGAAATTTAAGGCGAACGTGATGCCCTTGACCGCCAGGTTAGCTGGTGGTTTTTTTTTACCAATCGGCACGGCAGCCTGCTGCACTCGGGAACCCCATGACACGCACCATATTTCTCTATTCAGGAGAGGGAACCAAGAGCCTTCAGAGCAGTTCGAAGCTCGTTAAAACCTCACCGCTATGGCATGAAATTTCCGCCATCCTCGAACAGCGGTTGCATATCGACCTGGAAACACTCTGGGAGAAGGAAATCGGCAGCCATCGATGCCCGGCCAGTCCGCTGCTTACGGTCGCCGCCGAAATCTGTCTGTCGGACATCTGGACTCGCTGGGGGTATCGGCCTGATATCGTTGTCGGGCACAGTGTCGGTGAACTGGCCGCAGCCTACCAGGCCGGCATGTATTCCCTTGAGGAGCTGCTCGAGCTTACCCATGAAATCGGTGAGGCGGGGGCGTCTATCGACGGGCGGATGCTGCACGGCCTGCTCGACGAGGCTCAGATCTCAGAGCTCGAAGTATCACTCTCATCAAGGAACTTCATCAGCGATCGGAAGGTCCATGTCACCCTCAGCGGCAGCACCGAGCAGATGCAGGATTTCCTCGCCGCCCACCACGATTTCAGCGAAATGGTGGTGGCTCACCCCTGGCATCATCCCGACTACCAGGAATTCGTCTCCTGCATCCGGCCGCATGCATCTCGCCCGGCCCGGAATGCCCTGTTCGTTTCCGGTGTCACCGCCCGCTTCGAGGAAAACCTCGCCCCGGATCACTGGCAGCGCTGGCTGGCACGTTCAATCGACTTTATTGCCTCCCTCCAGGAGATCAGGAAGCGTTATCCCGATGACCAGTTCGACATCATCGAGATTGGTTTCCACCCGGTGTTGAAGCAGTGCTGCGATATCTTCCCCGCCCACACCTACGCGTCCTCCATGTACCGGGGTGAAGACGAGGCAGCCTGGATCCTGTTTCAGCGGCGCAAACTCGATCAGTCGAGGTTCATCGGAGAAGTGACGCGCACTATTGAGTCGTTCAGGTCCGGACTTGACTTCGACACACCGCTCTCCTACCAGGACTTCACGTCGAGAACCTTCGTCGAGTTCGCGGCCCTGCTGCGGCCCTGGTTCCCGTCGCTGGAGCCCCAGGATTTTTATCGTTACACCAGTGTGCGGCAGCTGCTCGACAATTTCGGCGACCGGCCGGCCAAGAGGAAGCAGGCAGTGAGACGACCCTATCAGCGTAACCGCGTAGTGATCTCGGCGATGAGCTGCCGTTTCCCGGCGTCGGTTCAGACGCTGAACGACTACTGGAACACGCTGCTCAGCGGCGAGGACCAGGTGCGGGGCGACGCCATGCGGGGCGACTATGAAGCCGGCTTCCTCGACCCGGTCGTATCGCGCTTCGACCACCATTATTTCAACATTCCCGACGCTGAGGCGAAGACCATGGATCCTCAGCAGATCCTCGCCCTCGAGCTGACGGAAATGCTCTTCAGGGATGCGGGGATCGACCCGGCGTCCCTCGACAAGAGCCGGGTGGGGGTTTATCTCGGGGCCTGGAACGAAGAGTATCGGGGCCGCCGCGATTCGGTGTTCTACCCGACCGGAACCAACCCATCCATCATCGCCTCCCGCATCAGTTATCACTACGACCTGCGCGGCCCCAGCTTGGTCATCAATACTGCCTGCTCGTCATCGCTGCTCGCGGTCCACTACGGCTGCAAGGATATCGAGGCGGGCAGAATCGACTACGCGATCGCCGGCGGGGTCAACATGCTGCTCGGCAACCGCTTCACACATTCCATGCGCGACTCCGGTTTTCTCTCCGCCGACCAGCGCTGCAAGACCTTCGACGATTCCGCCAACGGTTATGTACGTGCCGAAGGCGGCGGTTTGGTCCTGCTCGCGAATCGGGAACTGACGCCGTCATACTATGCCGAAATTCTCGGCTCCTCGATCAACCAGAACGGCGGCAGAACCCAGCTGATTACGGCGCCGCATCCGGCCGCTCAGGAGGATCTTATCGCCGCGGCATGCGCCGATGCCGGGGTGGAGCCGACCGATCTGAACTATATCGAGTGCCACGGGACCGGCACCAAGATCGGGGACCCGATCGAGATCAGCGCGCTGCAGAACAGTGTCGCAAAAAACCGGACCACCCCCTGTCACCTCGGCTCGGTCAAGTCCAATATGGGCCATCTCGAATCGGCAGCGGGCGTGGCCGGCCTGATAAAATCGGCGCTTTCCCTCAACCGCGGTGTCATTCCCGCCAATATCCATTTCCACACGCCCAACAGCTTTATCGATTTCGACTCGTTCAATCTGCATGTGGTCGATCAGCCGACCCCGATCGACAGGACGGCGCTGATCGGCGTCAGCAGTTTCGGGTTCGGCGGAGCCAACGCCCATATCGTCATAACCGGAGCCGGCGACAATCAGCGCAAGCCCCTTGCCGACATCGCATCACCCTTCGACCGCAACCGGGGCGTGGAGCTGCACCATTACTTTTCCCTCGACGAGGAGGCTCAGCCCCCCGCCATCCCCGACACCGCCGGCTCGGGCAGCATTCGCGAACTGGTGGAGAAGACCTTCATCGAGCTGACCGGTATCGATGCGGTCATCCCCGATGTCGCCCTCACCGACCAGGGCCTCGATTCGCTCAGCGCCACGGACTTCGTCGGCACGCTGCAGAAGAAGCTGGGCGTGGACCTCGATACCGACCTGCTGTTCGACTACCCGCTGGTTGACGCCCTCGTCGATTATCTTGACAAACGGGCCGGACGTGGGGATGACGGCGGCGATTCAGCGGCGCCGGGTAACGGAGGAGACAGGCGGGACATCGCCGAACGCGTCGGTTCGATGGTGCGGGAACTGACCAACCTCACCGAGATCGACCCCGACATCGACCTCACCGATCAGGGCCTCGATTCGCTCAGCGCCACCCAGCTGATCGGCCAGCTCGAGTCGCAGCTGCAGATTGAACTCGGTATCGATGTGCTGTTCGATCATCCGCGCCTCGACCAGCTGGTCGATGAGATCTGCCGGTGCCTGGAAGCAAAACCGGTCTGAAGCGGGAAGAAAAGCTGCACTCAACAGTCCGCCAGTCGAGCCCCCTCAACGAGAGAGCCCAGCTTGAGCCAGGCGATCTCACCTGACACCGAGGCCGCCGTCGAGGTCGATGCAAATCCGCAGTCGGTCGACGCGATAACCCGCTCCGGGCCGAGCACCGAGACGAAATTGCGGAGTCGTTCGGCCACCGTTTCCGGGTGCTCGACGGTGTTCGAGGTGGTGTCGATCACCCCCGGCAGCAGCACCTTGTCGGCGGGCAGCGTCCGCTTTGCGAAAATGCGGTGCTCATGGGCGTGGCGGTGATTGCAGGACTCCAGCGAGATAGACATCGGCTTGAGCTTCATGATGGTGTCGAAGATCGTGTCGAGCTCGATATCGCAGTGATGGGTGCCGGGATAATTGCCCCAGCAGATATGGGCCCTGCAGCGCTGCGGGTCGATTGATCCGAGAGCCCGGTTGAGGACATCGATATTGTGTTCGATCAGAGACAGGAACTGCTGGTCGGTCAAGTGTTTGTATCGGGTATGCCTGCCCATGGCCAGGTCAGGGCAGTCGATCTGCAGCATCACACCGGAATCGGCGATGATTTCATATTCCCGGCTGAGTACCGAGCCCAGGGCCTCAAGGTAACTCTGGTAGTCCCGGTAGTACCGGTTTTCGAGAAACAGCGCCACCGTGCCGGGCGACGGAGCGGTGAAGAACAGCGAAACCCCGGATACCGGATCGCCCCCCGCCTGGGTTTTGCGAAACGCCTCGGTCATCATGTCAAGTTCCTGCTGCAATGACCGCTCGCCTTGGTACGACAGGGGCTCTGAGCAGGCAGGCAGCTGCACCGGCGCTTTCGGGTTGAGGGTAATCAGGCCGTTTCTGCCGCTGAATCGCCTTGCGTATTCAGGTAATTCCTCGAGATCTCTGGGCAGCGGCGCGGTTCCGCGC
>JAJDNR010000216.1 GCA_022340565.1 Desulfofustis sp. | reverse complement strand
AAAAAAAAGCGCAGAACTCAGGAGAGTTCTGCGCCTCGCATACAACCGAAAAAGCGAATCCGGCTACTTCTTTTTTTCCTCGTTCTGGATACGGGATGGATCCGCATACATGGTCGTGGACCCTGAGGACCAGAACATCAGGCGGCCTTCACGAACAAGTTCATTGGCGACGTTCTTGATCTGACGCGGTTTCGCATCAGGGTCGCAGGCGTAAAAATCTTTTATGTACAGCTGCGGTTTGGGTGATTTTGCTGCCTTTTGACAAATTGCATCTTTCAGTTCATCAACACTCAGAGCCATTTTCTTTCTCCTTTCATATTGTGACCAAAAGGGCATCAAAGCCTGCCCCGCTGACGGGGCAGGCTCTCGATCAGCAGAAAACCAGTCAATTACTTGATATGGCTGGTGAACTTGAACTGAGTGGTTGTACGCCAGGTGTTATATGCCAGGCGATAATCATCGATGCTCTTTTCTGTAAACGGGATGTCGCATTTCTCGAAGAAACGCTCCCACCCGATCCTCTCTGCCCATTCACCAACCCGCTCGTATTTGCGGGCGTCTTTCGCGTAGGCTTCAACGATCTTCCTGATCGCTCCGACCGTTTCCGGCCAGCGCGGAGGAGTGTTCGGCAAAAACGGAATAACGAGCTTGGAGAATTTCGGTGCGGAACGGGCGTTGGAAATCTTTCCACCGACCAGAATCGCAATTCCGTCACCCTCCGGATCCGCCAGCGGCATGGCCGGACACATGGTATAGCAGTTACCGCAGAACATGCAGCGCTCTACGGTTACCTTGACGGTTTTGATCTCCTGCCCGTCTACTTCGGTTTTGGCCGGCTTGACCGCGCCAAGCGGACAGGAAGCAACCGCCAGCGGCAGCTCGCAGACACCGGTGATACGCTTGTTGTCGATCATCGGCGGTTTGCGGTGAATTCCCAGAATGGCGATGTCGGATGCATGGACCGCACCGCACATGTTCAGGCAGCAGGCCAGAGCGATACGCACCTGTGCCGGCATCTTCATCGACGTGAAGTACTCGAAGAGGTCATCCATGACTGCCTTGACCGGGCCCGATGCATCGGTTGCCGGGGTATGGCAGTGAATCCAGCCCTGAGTGTGAACGATATTGGTAATGCCGGCACCCGTTCCTCCTACGGGGAATTTACTGCCCCGGCTGGCGAGATCGTCGAGAAGCGGCTGAACTTTGTCTTTCGAATCCACCATGAATTCGATGTTGTTCCGGGTCGTGAACCGCAGGTACCCACCACAGTGGGCATCGGCGATATCACAAATCTCACGGACATGAACCAGAGTCATGAGCCGCGGTGAACCAACGCGTACCGTATAGACCTCATCACCGGTTTCCGATTTGTGCATCAGAACGCCGGGCTGCAGGATCTCGTGCCAGAGCCACTTGCCTTTGTTTTCCTTGATGATCGGCGGCATGAACTGTTCGTAGTGTGGCGGACCAAGATCTGTTAAACGACCTTCCATCGGTTTTTCCGGATTATATCCCATGATATGTCTCCCTATATGTGAAATTTAAACTTGATAATCCGCCTATGCCGCATGACGTGCACGGAACTCGTCGATATCGCGATCGAAACCGCCGGGAACCTCTTCCTCGCCCCAGAAGACGTAGGGGTTCTCCCTCGGGATTCTGATCATCTGCGGAATCGGATCCAGGCCCATAATCTTGATGAAGGTCGGCAGGCCGACGCGCTGCATGGACTCGCCGACACGCTCGCGATTCTTGCCGACTTCCATCCACCAGTCCCAGATCTTCTCGATGAATTCGATCAGTTCCTCGAATTCATTCTCTTTCTCGATCTTCATGAAGGGGATCATCAGGGTCGACATCTGCGCGCCTTCGAGGATCGGAGCCTTGGCGCCGACAAGAATTGTCGCACCCTGGTCCGCACCCGGACGCAGCGCCCGAGGCATAACGTTGATACAGTGCATGCAGCGCGTGCACTCGGTGTCGTCGATCTTCAGTTCGCCGCCTTCCATCCACATGCACTCGGTGGGGCAGAGGTCTATAACTTCTTTCTTGATGTCGAATTTACCCCAGTCACGGCCGCTGTGGGCGCCGCCGTTGGAGGGATAATTGCCGGCAATGTATTCTTTCACCGCCGCCTGATCGATCCTGATCTCGTCTCTCCAGGTACCGATAACGGACACGTCGGAACGGGCAATGGCGGCAACGCAGTCGTTCGGGCAGCCGGAGAATTTGAACTTGAACTTATACGGGAAGGCCGGACGATGAATCTCGTCCTGATAGTGCAGGGTCAGATGATAACAGGTTTCCTGCGTGTCGTAGCAGGCCCATTCGCAGCGGGACTGGCCCAGGCAGCAGGCCGGGGTACGCAGGTTGGAACCCGATCCGCCGAGATCCTGACCCATCTCATGGGTAAGATCCCAGAAAAACGGCTCGAGAGCTTCGGTCCTGGCACCGAGCAGGATGATGTCGCCGGTGGAACCGTGGAAGTTGGTGACGCCTGAACCGTGCTTCTGCCAGAGATCGGCAAGCTTTCTGAGATTCTCAGTCGAGTAGTACTTGGATGCAGGCTGAGCGACACGAAGGGTGTGAAAGTGCTCAACACCCGGAAAACGCTCAGGCACATCAGAGTAGCGGCCGACGATACCGCCGCCGTAACCGAAAACACCGACGATCCCGCCGTGCTTCCAGTGGGTGATCCGATCCTCGTAAGACAGTTCGAGCTGGCCAAGGATGTCGTACACCTCCGGCTTGATCTTAGCCATCGCTTTCAAGTCGCTCACAAAGCTCGGCCATGGACCGCTCTCAAGTTGGTCTAACATGGGTGTCTCATGTTTTGCCATGATTTCCTCCATTGAATTACAGTTAGTACTTCTACCCTATCCAAAAAAAAACCTATGTACAGATCACGTATCATGAACAAAAAGCGAGCAGACAGATACCTACGCTGTCGTCTCGCCTCCTGCATCCTTTCAACTGGCATATCCTGCACAACGAAAGCACAATACACTGAACCGGCGAAGAATTATGTAGCAGTTGAGGATATAACCCCCGTATTGTTTTGTCAACAAAAAAGCAACCGGAAAATGAACAGCGATTCACCGCTCTCGATTGCTTACGATCCTTTATTTTTCAAGCGCCTGGAGAAATTGCTCGGCAATCGACGAACCGCCTTTTTGACCATCGCTCAGATGGTGCAGGAACTGTTTTGCAAGCACCTTGCCCAGCTCCACGCCCTCCTGGTCAAACGAATTAATATTCCAGGCAAATCCCTGGAAGACGATCTTCGCTTCGTAGAGCGCCAGCAGCCGCCCCATGGTCAGCGGGTCGAGCCGCTCGCCGATGACCACCGAACTGGGCCGGTTGCCGGGAAACCGCTTGTTCGGATTTTCATGGTGCTGCCCGCTCGCCAAAGCGACCGACTGGGCGAGCAGGTTGGCCAGCAACTTCTGCTGGGAGGTGGTTCCGTCGACGACCATGTCTTTTCCGTACTGGCTCGATAAAAATCCTATGAATTCGGCGGGTACGATTTCGGTTCCCTGATGCAGCAACTGGTAGAATGCATGCTGGCCATTGGTGCCCGGCTCCCCCCACACGATCGGTCCGGTCTGCATGGCCACGTGCTTGCCATCCCGGGTAATCGACTTGCCGTTGCTCTCCATGTCGCACTGCTGGAGGTGGGCGGTAAAACGGTGCAGCCCCTGACTGTAAGGAAGTACCGCCAGGGTCGGGCAGGCTAGAAAATTATGATTCCAGAGGCCCAGCATGGCCATCAGCAGCGCCATGTTGTCGATAACTGCCGACTGCTCGCAACTCTCATCCATCTCCCCGGCGCCGGCAAGAAACCGCTGCAGCTGCTCCATTCCCAGTGCAAACCCGAGGCCCACACAGCCCACCATCGAGGTGACGCTGTAGCGGCCGCCGATATAATCATACATATAAAACGAGCGCCGGTAGCGCTCGGGATTGTCCATCGGACTGCCGCTGCCGGTGACCGCGATGAAATGGCGAGTGGGGTCGAGCCCGGCCTCGACGAAACGAGCCCGCGCCAGTTCCTCGTTGGTCCGGGTCTCCAGCGTCGAGCCGCTTTTCGAGACGACGACCACCAACGTGCGGTGCGGGTCGATGGAATCAAGCACCTGGGACGCGTCATCCGGATCGACATTGGCAATGAAGCGGACGGCTCTTGCCTTGATGTTATATGCCTTGAGCGCTTCATACACGGCTCGGGGCCCCAGGTCGGACCCGCCGATGCCGACATTGACCATGGTCGTGAACTGATCTGACCGGTCGAGTTCTTCCAGGAACCCCGCAAGTTTTTGCTGTTCCGCTCTGGCCTGGGCCGAGGCGCCGGGCTCCTTGGGATGGGCAGAGAAGATGTCCCGACAGGAGGTATGGAGCACCCGCCGGTTCTCGCTCTCCCAGCCGTCTATACGATTGATCACACTGCCGCGGCGCATCTCCTTGAAGCGATCGACGAGACGGTGCTCATCCGCATAGTCTTGAAAAGCCTCGAGCACCGTCTGGTCGATCCGCTGTGAGGCATAATAGAGTCGCAATCCGGCCGTGCGGCAGACCATGCTGGAGATACGCCCATCACGGGCAAGCCCGCCGCCGGTGAGATCATAGGGGGTTTCAGCCAGTTTTTTCAGCCGCTGCCAGGTGCGGCTGCGGGTCACGTCACTGTTCATCATGAACGTCCTTGCGAAAAAAGAGGTTGTCAGTCTGATTATTTTTCGATGATCGGGCTTGTTTCCTGTTTGGCGAGGGCACGCAGCATGTCGATGGTCTCTGCATAAGAGGCGCTGCCGTAAATGGCGGAGCCGGCCACGAAGATGTTCGCCCCGGCCCGGGCGGCAGGACCGACGGTCTCGAAACCGATGCCGCCGTCGATCTCTATCCCGGTGCGCAGCCCGCGGCTGTCGATCATCCCCTTCAGCCGGCGGATCTTTTCAAGAGTCGCCGGAATGAACGTCTGACCGCCGAACCCGGGATTGACGCTCATCAGCATCACCAGGTCGAGATCATCGAGCACGAATTCAACCGTTTCGAGCGGGGTGGCAGGATTCAGCACCGCACCGGACTTCAGACCCAGTTCGCGGATGTAGGAAACAGTCCGCTGCAGATGGGTGCATGCTTCCACATGTACGGAGATCCAGTCGGCACCGGCATCGACAAACTGGTCGATATACTCGTCGGCGTTGTCAATCATCAGGTGGACATCAAGCGGTTTGTCTGTCGCCCGCCGTGCCGCCTCCACCACGAGCGGGCCGATAGTGATGTTGGGAACGAAGTGGCCGTCCATCACGTCCACATGAATCACGTCGGCGCCGCCCCGGTCGACTGCTTCGATTTCCTCTCCCAGTCTGGCAAAGTCGGCGGACAGGATCGACGGGGCGATCAAGATTTCACGGTTCATCTGGATATCCTCTGTGGAGCCGGGTCATTTGAGTTCGATGGTTCTCCGTACCTCGTCCCCCGGCATCAATTCGACGAGGCCGTTGAGTTCGAGGGTGAGCAGCGCGGTCTGCAGCTGCTGCAGCGTCAATCCCGAGCGGTGCTGCAATTCACTGCGGTTCTGCGGATACGGTTCGATGATGGGCAGCAGCAGCGCCGAGTCGAGATCGAGTTTCGGCAGCATGGCGCGTCCGGAGAAGGAGGTGCGGGCGGCGCTGGATGGGGCCGACAAATGCTCGAGGACATCATCCGCCGATACGATGAGGCTTGCGCCCTGCTGCACGAGCCAGTGGGCGCCGGCGCTCCTGGCGGAATCGATCTGACCGGGTACCGCGAACACCTCCCTGCCTTCTTCCAGCGCGTACTGCACGGTTATCAGCGAACCGGATTTCTTCGAGGCTTCAACCACTACGATGCCGAGGCTCAACCCGGCGATGATCCGGTTACGGGCCGGAAACCTGAAGCCTTCCGGATTCGTGCCCAGTGGATATTCACTGACCAGAAGCCCCTCGGATCTGATCCGTTTATACAGGCCGTGGTTTTTCCACGGATAGACGACATCGAGCCCGCACCCCAGCACCCCGATCGTCGCTCCGCCTCCTTCCATGCAACCGGAATGGGCCTCGGCATCGATCCCGACGGCCAGACCAGACACCACGCACACCCCTGCGCGCGCGAAATCTTTGCCGAGCTTGTGGGAAACCCTGCGGCCATAGCTGGTGGCCGCCCTCGACCCGACCACGCCGACCGATACCTCGGCAAGCAGTTCGGAACGGCCGCAGGCGTAAAGCACCGGGGGAGGCTGGGCGGTCTGTCGCAGCAGTTCAGGATAGCACGCTTCGCCATAGAGAATCGCCTGTCCTCCGAATCTCTCCAGCCTGATCAGTTCATCGTCGGCACTGCTCCGCAGCTGCTCCTTTCGGGCCAGGCCGGCAAGACGCGCCGCCCCCAGTCCGCGCACCAGCTGCAACTCGCGCTGCGACGCCTCCAGCACCGCGGTCGGGGAGCCGAATCGATCCACCAGGTGCCAGAACAGCGACGGTCCGATCCGATGAGCCTGGCTGAGGGCTATCCAATCCCTTCTTTTGGTCTCTGTCATGGGGTTACCACACCGGAGTCGACGGCCGTCAGCCGGAATCCGATCGATTGACGGACGATCAATCGGTCATGAAAACCCGGAGTTCCTCGATGCGGGAGGGATGCTTCAGTTTCTGGATGGCCTGGGCTTCTATCTGGCGGATCCGCTCACGGGTCACAGCGAAGCACTTGCCGACCTCCTCCAGCGTGTGATCGTATTCCACATCGATCCCATAGCGCATTTTCAAAACCTTGGCCTCCCGCGGGGTCAGTGTCGACATCACCTGATTCAAACATTCGCTGAGGCTGGCGGTCATCGACACATCGTGGGGACCGGGCCTGCCGTTATCCTCGATAAAATCGCCGAGGAAGGTCTCCCCGTCGTCACCGATCGGAGTATCGAGTGATATCGCATCCTTGGCGATCTTCAGCGCATTTTTTACCTTGTTCACATCGGTACCGATCTGGCTGGCCATCTCTTCGGGGGTCGGCTCGCGGTGTTCTTCGACGAGAAATTCCTTGGACACCCGCAACAGTCGATTGATGGTTTCGATCATGTGCACCGGCAGGCGGATCGTTCTCCCCTGATCAGCGATTCCCCTCGTGATTGCCTGCCGGATCCACCACGTCGCGTAGGTGCTGAACTTGTAGCCGCGGTGGTAATCGAACTTGTCAACCGCCTTCATCAGGCCGATGTTGCCCTCCTGGATCAAATCGGAAAACTGCAGGCCGCGATTGACAAATCTCTTGGAAACAGAGATGACCAGCCGTAAATTGGCCCGCACCAGCGACTCCTTCCCATGGCGGATGAGATCGCGGCCGGCTTCGATTTCGCGAAACAGCCGGCTCAGCAACTCACCGTCGACCCCGGCCTCGCGCATGAATTCCCGGTTGACCTGGTTTTCCAGCGCACTCACGAACAGTGGATCATTCCGTTTTGCCTGTGAAGGCCGGGCATCCTTCATGACCTCGACCAGTACCAGCCTGAAACGTTTCGACAACTCTTCGATGGCCGCGGCAATCGAGTCAATGCAGGGCTGACAGATCAGTTTGGAGGAAAAGAGCAGCGCGATCTCCCCGCCGAGGGCAAGAACCTGCCTTCGCACTTCCTGATAGCGGTCCGCCTCGGTCACCTTGCCAAGAGTTTCGAGCAGCGCGAGCCGCTTACCGTCGAGCTCGGTTGCCAGCTTATATTGTTCAAAGAGGTTTTCGGTTTCCGTTCGAATTTCCTCGGGCTGGTCCTCGGCGACGCCCTGCAGAACCTGAAAGATTTTCGTGCGATTGTCTTCAATTTCGGAGATCAGCTCCCCGATCACCGGCAAGGCCAGCGGCACCGACAGTACCGCGTTCTGGACGCGGAGCTTACCCTGCTCGATCATCCGGGCAAGTTCGAGTTCCTGCTCGTGGCTCAGCAGGGCCAGACTGCCCATTTCCCGCAGGTAGATGTTCATGGGATCTGAAGAGTGCCTGTCCTCCTGGACTGAACTGCGGGAGGCTCGCCGTCTGCGATCACCGCGCCTGCGGTCGTTGAAAGGAGAGCGGCGGCGGTCGCCGCCGCTTTTTCTGCGATCGTAGGGGACCGATTCAGGAAGCGTGTCGATCGAATCGTCATCGTCGGCCTGATAGGCACCGGTCATGTCCCAGATCGACGATTCGTCATCGTCATCGTAGCCGTCGATTTCAGGAACAAAGTCTTCGGTGCTCAGATCATGGTCATCGAGGTCGTCATATTCATCGGTAGCCATTGTCTGATCCTTCTTTACGTGGCTTGATTTAACCAAGGGGCGCCAATTGGGATCAATTCGGTATCATCGGCGGGCCGATCCGGAATCGATCCTTTCCAGGAGAAGGCTCTCCCATTATTAGATTATTCACTCGATAAAATCAATTATAACCACACGATTTTTCGTTGAATAGCTGTCAACACCCCGGTCCGGTCAAAGGCGCAGGCCGCCGATCCCCACCTGCTTGAGATCTTTATCGACCTCCATCTTTTCCTGCATCAGCTCGTTCAGCTTAGCAAAATCACCTGACATTTCAGCCGCTTTTATCCCTCTCATCAAGATTTCCGAGCGCTTTTTCATGCGTTCCCGATCCAGCCAGTTGAGGATATCCTCGAGTTGCTGAACAGGATCGTCCCGTAACATCGGGGAGGAGTCGGACGCCTCGGTGAGCAGGGAGGCGACCAGCGCGCGCTCCTCGCCCCGGGGGAGTTCGCTGAACAGCTCCTCCGGCTCGATACTATCACGTCCCTGCTCGTGAAGCGCCTTGAGCTGGATGCAGATGGTTTCACCAACGGTTCCCGCCAGGACATCGTCCACCCGATGTTCGAGGAGCCGGCTGAAATACCTGGGGTGACGCACCATAAAGGTGATGATGAATTTCAGCGCCCCGGTGAGATCCGCCTTCCGCAACGGAACGTTGCTTCGCCCGGCCCGGGCCTCTGCGGACGATCGTGAGTCCGCCGGGATGACTTCAGCCAGCAGCCGCTCCGGATCGAAATTGAGTCTGTCGCCAAAATGTTTGGCCATCGCGTCGCGCTGGACCGGCGAAGGCGCCGCCGCCACCAGAGAGCGCAACTCCTCGATAATCTTGAACTTCCCGTCCAGTGTCTCGCCGTACCGGTCGACCAGCTGCGCCAGAGCGAATTCCGGCAGCGGTCCGGCGCGCTCAATCAATTCCGCCAGAGGTTCAATCCCGAACTGGGTCACAAAGGTGTCCGGATCATGCGGCGGCGGCAGCAGCGCCACGAGACCGCTGAGTTGTTCGGCCAGAAACAGGGGCACACTTCGCTCGGCCGCCTTCAGGCCCGCCTGGTCACCGTCGAAAAGCAGCACAATTTCATCTGCCAGCGGCTTCAACAGGCGCAGCTGCTCCCTGGTCAATGCCGTGCCGAGCGGGGCGACGCCGAGTTCGAAGCCTCGTGCGACCAGCGCCAGAAGATCGAAATTTCCCTCAACCAGAACCGCTCTCCGCTGTTTTCTGATCGCCTCGCGCTGCTGATAGAGTCCGAACAGCAGCCGGCTTTTGGAATAGATTGGGCTTTCCGGAGAATTGAGATATTTCGGCTCGCCATCGCCGAGAATCCGGCCACCGAATCCGCACACTCGTCCCCGGCTGTCGTAAATGGGGCACATGATCCGGTCCCTGAACCGGTCATATCCGGACGATTTTTCCCTGACTACCTGCAGACCCAGTTCCACAGCCAGCTGTCGCTCTGCCTCAGACAGCTGAGCGGAGAGAAAATTCCAGCCCCCGCGCTGGACCGCCGGCGCATAGCCCAATCGATAGCGCTGCTGGACCGACTCGGGAATGTTTCTCCGCTGCAGGTAACGACGGGCCGCTTCGGCCCCTCTGTCCTCAAGCAGGTAGCAGTGGTAGAGATCGGCCGCCTTGTCGTTGAGCGCATACATCTGTTTGCGGCGCTCGTCCTGCTCCCGCTGACGGGGTGACCGGGATTTTTCCGGCAGCTCGACCTGATAACGCTGGGCCAGCACTTTCAAGGACTCGGGAAAATCCAGGTGGTGGAATTCCATCATGAATGAAAAGACATCGCCCGACGCTTTGCAGCCAAAACAGTGGTAGAACTGCTGGTCCGGATGAACCGTGAAGGACGGCGTTTTCTCATGATGAAACGGGCACAACCCCAGATAGCGGAAGCCGCTGCGCTTGAGGTCGACATGCTCACGGATGATATCCACGATATCTGCCCGTGCTTTGACGAGCTCTTTTGCTTCTTCCCAGGAATCGGAGGACATCGTTTATCGATTGGCTGACTGCCGATCCCGCCGGCCATGAAGAGATCGCCTGTTCACCCCTGCTTCGCTCATCGGGACTGGGCCCGGCTGACAATCTCGGCAAACGGATCGGGGTCGAGACTGGCGGCTCCCACAAACACACCGGAGAGCTCCGATATGCCGAGAAAGCTATCGACATTCTCTGGATTGACGCTGCCCCCGTAGACAATCGGATGGCTCGGATAGACCTGGGAAATGTAGCGGGCGACTTCCGCCACTTTGTCAGGTGTCTGCGGCTCCCGGTAGCTCATAGCATCCACGGGGCAGTAGGCGATGATCATCAGCTCGCAGTCGATATCGCCGAGTGCCGTCAGCTGGGACATCGCATTCTTTTCGTCCACGCATACGATGGGAACGATACCGGCATCGGCGGCCTCGCTGACCTTGTTGGCGACATCCTGCTGGGTTTCGTGAAAATATCGCCGTCGTTCGGAATGCCCGACGATCGCATAACGGCTGCTCTGCCTGAGCATGTCGGCGGCGGTCGCGCCTGTATAGTTTCCCGGCGGAAACGGAGAGACATCCTGGGCCGCCAGTGCGAGCAGGCGCGGACCATGATTCTCGATGTAGTGTGCAACCTGAGCCAGCATGATCAGCGGCGGAGCCAGTACTACTTCAACCGTATCATGCGGACGATAGCGTGTGCTGAACGATTGCAGCCAGGCGCAGGCGTCATCGTATGATTTATGGCATTTCCAGTTGGCAATGATATATCGTAGGGGCTTGTCCATTGCATTCACCTTCACCACCCGATCGAACGAGTCTTAGTTGTATTCAGTGGAGCAGCGATTGCAGCCTCTCGGTCAATTCCTGCTCAGACAAGGTCGTGAAACAAAACACCTTCTTTCTTGAAAACTCGCCGGATTTCAAAACCACACCGGCCGCTTTGACGCCCATCAGCTCCGCCAGAAATAGACGAACCGCCTTGTTGGCCTGGTGGTCGACCGGCGGGGCGGTCACCATCAGTTTCAGGCTGGAGTCATGAAGACCGCAGCACCGATTCCTGGCCGAACGAGGCTGAACATGCACCCGCAGGGTCGGATGTCCCTCCCGGGTCCGGCCGATGGGACTGTTCATCGTGCCTACTCTCCGCTCAGGTAAGCAATACCGCCGTCCTCGAGCCTGTTTTTCAGCAGCGTGTCGCTGTCCGCTTCATCCGGGCCGGTCCCGCCCTCCGCGT
>JAJDNR010000198.1 GCA_022340565.1 Desulfofustis sp. | reverse complement strand
CTGGGCTCGGTCTACACGTTCGGCCCGACCTTCAGGGCGGAAAACTCCAACACCAGCAGGCATCTGGCCGAATTCTGGATGCTCGAGCCGGAAATGGCATTCTGCGATCTCGCCTGCAATATGGACCTGGCGGAAGAGATGCTCAAGTATCTCCTCCACGAGGTCCTCGAAAACTGTTCACAGGACATGGAACTGTTCGACCGGTTCATCGAAAAAGGGTTGATCGGCAAGCTGCGCAACGTGGTCGAAAACGAATTCGCTAGGATTACCTACACCGATGCGGTCGACGAATTGCTCAAATCGGACAGGGAATTCGAGTTCCCGGTCAGCTGGGGGATCGACCTGCACTCCGAACATGAACGCTACCTGACCGAGGAGGTGTTCAAACTGCCGCTCATCGTCGTCGATTATCCCGCCTCCATCAAGCCGTTTTACATGCGGGTCAACGACGACACCACAACGGTCGCGGCGATGGATATCCTGGTGGCGGGAATTGGCGAGATCGTCGGCGGCAGCCAGCGCGAGGAACGCTATGATGTGCTGCTCGGGCGGATGCAGCAGAACGGCATCAACGAGGAAGAGTATCAGTGGTATCTCGATTTGCGAAGGTACGGGACGACTCCCCACTCCGGCTTCGGTCTCGGCTTTGAGCGGCTCGTCCAATTCGTGACCGGCATGCACAACATCCGCGAGACCATCCCGTTCCCGCGAACTCCCGGTTTTGCGCCCTGCTGATGGGACCGGATCCAGGGGATCGTCCGGAGGTGCATCGTTGAGCAAAGGGCCTGGCGTTGAAAAGATGTTCGATGCCATTGCCGGCCGCTATGACGTGATGAACCGGGTCATGACCTTCGGGCAGGACCGGCACTGGCGTGAGTTCGTGGTGGATAAAGCGGGCCCGGTCGGCAGCGGCTGGGTACTCGATCTGGCGTGTGGAACCGGGGAGATTTCAGCGCTTTTCAAGCGGCGGAACGCTTCCGCCCGGGTAGTCGGTTCCGATTTCTCGGGCAATATGCTCCACCATGCGAGGCAAAGGCTCGGCAGCCGCGATTTTTACTGGCAGGCCTGCGATGCCAATGACCTGCCCTACCGCAGCGGCGCGTTCGAAGCGGTGAGTTTCGGGTATCTGCTCAGAAATGTGGACGATTCCCTGAGCGTTTTAAAAGAGGTGCATCGGGTACTTGCAGAGGGCGGCAGGGCGGTCTGCCTCGACACCACGCCGCCCGCAAAAAACCTGCTGTATCCATGCATCCGGATCTATCTGGCTGTGGTCATACCGTTGCTCGGAAGGCTGATTGCCAGGGATCAGTCGGCCTATGCATATCTCACCGGATCGACCATGGATTTTCACGATGCGGACAACCTGGCGAAGATCTTTCGGGAAGCCGGATTCAGAACCGTCGCATACAAAAAATTCATGCTCGGGACGATTGCCGTGCACTGGGGGGTGAAGTAGTTTATGCCCTCCGATACCGGCAACCGCCTGCCGGCGTTGCCGCCCTCTACAACGCCGGCCACCCTGTTCGAGGTCTTCTGCCGGAGTTGCGATCGCCACCGGGACGCCTGCGCCTACATATATCGAGCCGGAGATCAGGAAGTAGAGGTCAGTTTCGCCAAGCTGTTCGAGGATGTGCTGCTGCTCGCCCGGGCTTTCAGCAGCAGGGGCGTGGCTAAGGGAGACCGGGTCATGCTGCTGTCCGACAACCGCTACGGCTGGATTGTCACCGATCTTGCAATCGTCGCCCTCGGCGCCGTCGGGGTCCCCCGGGGAAGCGATACTCCGACCCGGGAACTCGTGTATATCATGGAAAACAGCCGCTGTTCACATCTTGTCGTAGAGACGCAGCAACTGCTCGAACAGCACCGGCCGGAATTGAAGAAGCTTTCGGGTCTCAGGAATATCTTTGTGATGACCGGGCCGGAGCAGCACTCGCTGTTCGGAAAGATATACTCCTACCGGGAATTGCTTAAAGACCGGACCTACAGTCGCCAGGACGTCCAGCGCTTTATCGAGCGCGGCAATGAAATTGCCTCGACTGATCTGCTCACGGTGATCTACACGTCGGGAACCACCGGCATGCCCAAAGGGGTGATGCTCACCCATGACAACGTCATGCATAATATCCGCTGCGTGCCGGAGATCATCAAGCTCACCGCTCAAGACCGGTGGCTGTCGATTCTGCCGAGCTGGCATATATTCGAGCGGACCGCCGAGTATGTGGCGCTCTCCGGAGGATGCTGTCTCGTCTATTCCGGGGTCAAGACCTTTGCCCAGGATCTCGAGTGTTACCGGCCGACTGTGGTGGCGACCGTACCGAGGGTGTGGGAGTCTTTGCACAGCCGGGTTCTGGCAACGCTGAGAAAAAAGGGGAAAGCGACGATATCCATGTTCGAATTTCTGGTCGAAGTGTCGATCAGGTACCGCCGAAACAGGCGAATTCTGAGGGGCCATCTGCCCCGATTCGAGAAGCCATCCGCCCTGGCGAATGCTTTTGCGAAGGTTCGTGCGGCGATCATCTGCATCTGCCTGAGTCCTCTCTATGCGGCGGCGAAACGCAAACTCGGCGGTGTCCGGCAGCGGTTCGGGGGAAGGTTGCGGCTGGCGGTCAGCGGCGGCGGCAGCCTCGCCGATTATCTTGAGGACTGGATCGACGCCGTCGGCATCCGCATCGTCAATGCCTACGGCATGACCGAATGTTCTCCGGCGATCGCCGGACGAGGCCTGGACTGTGAAATTTACGGGACCCTCGGACGGGCGGTGGCGCACACCCGCGTCCGTATCGTTTCCGAACATGGCCATCTGCTTGGCCCCGGTGAGGAAGGTCTGATCGAGGTGAAAGGCCCGCAGGTTACCATCGGCTATGAAAACAACCGGGAGGAGACCCTGAAGGCATTTACCGATGACGGGTATCTGAAGACCGGCGACCTCGGTAAACTCACCATCAACCGGGAGTTGGTCGTTACCGGTCGGGCAAAGGATATCATCGTTCTTGCCAGCGGCGAAAATATCGATCCCACCAGGATCGAAAGTACCATCACGATGTTTCCGTTCATCGAGGATGCGGTGCTGGTGGGGCAGGACCGCAAGGGACTCGGCGCCCTGCTGGTCCCCAATCTGGAAGAATTGAAGGGCTGGGCGGACAAGACCTTTTCGAACCTTCGCAAGGAGACCGAAGAACTGCTCACCGACAACCGGATCCTCGACCAGGTGAAACGAGAGATCAACCAGCGGCTCAAACCGACCAAGGGCTTCAAGGCCTACGAGCGGCTGCACGGCATAACCTTTCTTGAAAAAGGGCTGAAGAGCGGGGAGGAGCTCACCAACACCCTGAAGAAAAAGCGTCATATCATCGAACGCAACTACCACCAGAAAATTAACCAGCTGTTTAAGCAATGACCGGCACTTACCCTTGCAACCGGGTGTTATTTGTGAGAAAATTAGATAAGGATTGAGGTTTTGGGCCGAGTGTGAATCGCATACCACCAGGAGGTGATTATGAAACAGATCAGGCATATCAGACGTATCGTTACCCCCATTGATTTTTCCGATAACTCACGCCTCATTGCCGACTCATCCGCATTCATGGCAAGCAAGTACGGTGCATCCCTGAATCTCGTCTTCGTGGTCCAGAACTTCGAGGATTACTCAGGGTTTTTCGTACCGCAGATGCATGTACCGAATCTCGAGGATGAACTGATGCAGGGGGCCGTAGAACGGATGGAGACTTTCGTCGGGGAAATGGCCTCGGTCTTCAAGGAGTTCGGCCTCAGCGATGTCAACCACAAGGTGCTGATGGGAGATGTCGCCGAACAGATTGTCGATTATGCAACCGAGATCGGCGCCGACATGATAATCATGGGAACGCACGGGTATAAGGGGCTCGAGAAAATCATGTTCGGAAGCGTCGCCGACAAGGTCGTTCGTTCGGCGTTGTGCCCGGTCACCACCATTAACCCATACACCTGCTGCACGTCGGAGGAATGAAGCCGGCCAGACGTTTCTCTAACAAACGAGGGCGTTGAAACCCATCTCTGAAAGAGCCGGCTCAATCGGTTCGGATGGGTTTCTTCGCCGGTCTTCCTCTTTCCGCTTGTGAATTCCCCCGCGGTTCTTGACTTTTCCATTCTTTACCATAGTGTTAAGCGGTATTGAGTTGTATAACACAAAGGAGCAGTCCACCATTAAAATGCGACAATACAGGAGTGTCCAATGCTCGATAAAAAGATGGCTCAGGCCTTGAACGGCCAGGTCAACAAGGAATTGTACTCGGCGTATCTCTATATGTCTATGTCGGCCTATTCGAACCGTATCGGCCTCAAAGGGTTCGCCAACTGGTTCATGGTCCAGTACCACGAAGAAATGTTTCATGCCATGAAGATGTACGAATACATCCAGCGTCAGGGGGAGGACGTGATCTTGAAAAGTATCGACACCCCGCCCGATACGTTCAAGTCACCGCTCGACATGTTCGAGCAGACCCTGGCCCACGAGCAGTTCATCACCCGATCGATCAACGAACTGATGGAACTGGCCATCAAAAAGAAAGATCATGCAACCCAGATCTTCCTGGAGTGGTATGTCACCGAGCAGGTCGAGGAGGAGGACAACGATAACGAAATGATCGCCCAGCTCAAATTAATCGGCGACAATCCCCAGGCATTGCTGATGCTTGACCGCGAACTGGCCGCCCGCCTGGTGACCATCCCGGTCGATTTCAGCAAAGGCGTCGATCAGGCGGCGTAATCCCAGCCTCACTGAGCACTTTGTTCCGCCGATAGGACGGTGGTGCAGCATAATCAGCGAAATAATGATTAAACAAGGAGAAGCGGCATGATAAATCTGCTGAGAAGTGCTTTGAGGCGTCTGGGACCAGCGGCGGTGTTTGCTGCTGTGGTGACGATAGCCGCGACGGCGGCGCACGGCGCGGGCGTTCTGCGGGTCGCGTCGATGGGTGAACCCGCCTCGCTGGATCCGCACAAGGTCAGCGGTACGTGGGAAAACTACATCGTCGGCGACATGTACGTCGGTTTGACCAC
>JAJDNR010000197.1 GCA_022340565.1 Desulfofustis sp. | reverse complement strand
ATCAGAGACACCAGGCTGATGTCACTGACACCCTGCTCAAAGAGCTTCGCGAACTTGCCGGAACGGCAGGTGATAGAGAGGTTTATCCGGTATTCACCGGATCGGCCGGCATGGGCCTGGCCGAGAGAACCGGCATTGCCTCAGGTAACTGACCAGTGGGAGTACTCCAATCGTCTCTATCGGGCCGCTCACTGGGCCGGTATGGAACCACTGGCCGATTTTGTCTACCTTAACTCTTTCGGCTGCGGGCCTGATGCAATCGTAATCGACGAGATTAAGAGTATCCTGGAAACATATTCCCTTTCTCCGGTTATTCTTAAAATTGACGAGATCACCAGTATCGGTTCAGCGAAGCTTCGTATCCGCTCCCTGCTGGAATCAAAAAGCACACCATTTCAAATCAGGTTGCAATCGCCTCGCCGCAAGCTGCCGGTATTTGCCAAAAAGGACCGACATCGCACCATACTTGTTCCTGACTTTTCACCGTTTTACTCAATGTTTACCCAAGCAGCTTTCACCTCCATGGGGTATACCATCGAGACGTTGCCGCCACCTGACAAAGAGTCTGTGAGGACGGGTTTGCAATACCTCAACAACGACATCTGCTACCCGGCGGTTATCACCATTGGAGATATCATTAAAGCGCTTCAATCAGGGACCTATGACCCTGACAAAATCGCTGTCGGCTTGACGGAAACGGGAGGGCCGTGCCGTGCAACCAACTATATTTCGATTTTGAAAAAGGCGCTGCTCAGTGCCGGATACGGAAATATTCCGGTTATCTCTGCCACCACCAATAAAAAGAGTTTGAATGATCAGCCCGGGTTTGTAGTGAATAAACCCAAATTGATATGCCTGATTTTTTCGTCGCTGATGATGGTCGATCAACTTGTCAGGATGTTCCACGCAACTGCGGTCAGGGAAACAACGCCTGGTCAATCTCTGGCGGCGCTTAGAACGCACCTCGATTATGCGCGAAAGAGACTGGGAACCTGGACAATGAAGAATCGAACCAGTCTTCTGGAGCGGGCGATCGAGGATTTTAACGCCATTTCCGCCTTTACCGGCATGTACCCGAAAGCCGGGCTCGTTGGTGAAATATACGTGAAGTATAACCCCTTCAGTAACGGAAATATCGTTGAGCGATTAATGAGAAACGGCATCCAGGTCGTCATGCCGCCGCTGATCACCTTTTTCCTGCAAAATTTCATCAATATTCCGTTCAATCACGACAACCATATCGAGAGAGCCGGCATCATTGACAGGCAGCTGCTGAGATTCTACCAGTATTTCATTGAGAATAAAATTGTTCAGGTGAATCGATTGATGACCCGTTTCAAGCATACGCTGGATCCGGTCATTTTGCCGCAGATGCTGTCCGTTCAGGCGAAAAAGGTGGTCAATCTCTGTAATCAGGCGGGAGAAGGCTGGCTTTTGCCGGGTGAAATCGCCGCCATGTTTGAAAGCGGCATCCGTAACATCATCTGCCTGCAGCCCTTCGGGTGTATTGCCAACCACGTGGTCGGCAAGGGCATCTCATCAAAATTATCCAAACTCTATCCGGAATTGAATCTTCTCAACCTCGATATGGATGCCGGCAACAGTGATGCAAATATACAAAATCGCCTGGATTTCTTTATTCACGCCGCACGGGATCAGACTCACCGGTCCCCGGGTTTATCCAGTGTTTGAAACCAGCTGGGCATTGCATTTGCCAATATCCATGGCGAAGATTTGAGTCTTGACGCGCGGCTTTATGGTGGGCTGAACCGGCGGCCGCTGCGGCACTGCCTGAAGGGATTGAACATTCAGGTGGTAATTGCCTGGGAGCGGGAGCGGCACGTGTTGCCGGTCTGCTTTGCTCTGAGCTTGACCCTGCCTTGAATCGATGGGCGCCGGCGGCCGAGGGTGCCTGGTTCAGTCAATTTCGAGCTCGGACACCGTCCAGTTGGCGTCCACCCAGAGTCCAATGACCGGGACTGACGGAAAGTGTGCGCGGATGTATTTGACGGCCGCGATCGTATGAGACCGCTGTTCGTCCGCCGGGGCCGGGTTACCGGCGCAGTCGGCATGACCGGAAATGGCGATGCCTCTGGACTGATGTTTTTCAACTGATATCTCGACGCGCCGGATGATCGATGCCACGGTTGTGTCATCGAGGTTATCGGCGATGATCCGATTTACCCCCGGCTCGGTGACAAGATCGACATAATCGCATTTGAATCGTGTGGTCAAGAAGGATATGACGGGCTGAGTGGTCCGACCGTCAACACATTTAATGGCGGTGCAGAACGTCATGGCTGCCTCCCTCGGCGAATGAAAACCCCATCCTCTATAGTATACAGAAACTCAGGCAAATATCCAGCAGCGAAACAGGCAGATTTTCACCAGCCGAGTCGCTGAGGGAGGGGGCGCGTGGCGGCGGGACTCAGCGGTTGCCGTTGAGCATATCCATAATCCGCTTGCGGTAGGCGACGATATCCTGCCGCAGAGAAGAGAGACTGACCATCTTCTCGTCGAGAACGGCGATATGGTGGTCGAGAATTTCGATCAGTTTGGGAGTGATGGTGGAAAAATCCTGGTCGTTGATGTCGAAGATGTCGGAGAGTTCCTGGATCTCTTTCAGCGATATGCCCAGCCCTTTGATTTTCAGGATGAATTTGAGGCGCAGGATATCGTCCTTGCCGTAGGTCCGGGTGCTTCCTTCGCGCCGCTCGCCTTTCCCCATCAGCCCGATTTCTTCATAATACCTGATCGTGCGGGTGGTGATCCCCAGTTGTTTGGCCAGGGTGCCGATCTGAACCGGTTTCTGGTCAGGCTCTTTAGCCATGGCGGTGTCTCCCATTCGGCGCGGCGACCGCACAGAGCGATTGGCACGGCACGAATAAATTTTACCTTTACGTAATTTGTCAACTGATAGTAGCATGGTCTCACTCCTTCTGTCAACTGAAATTATTTCTAAAAAAATCATAAAATCAGCGTGATAAGGAGGAGATGTAAATAGTCCTTTTGTCTTGACCTTTACGTTAACAACTTGTATAGAAGAGGGGACAATCGAACTATCTCTCCGGATAAACAACCGACAGGAGCAGGCCATGGAATTTACCCGCGAGATCTACTGGAATGTCGGACACGGCCCCTTGACGCTGATACCGATGTACGTGCTGGCTATCGGTGCACTGGTCTTCGTCGCGATCAAGTTCGCGGAGCGGAGCAAGGTGTACCGGCAGGGGCACAAAGTAAATCGGTTCGACGCCCCGGGCACGCGCATTGCCGGGGCTGTCCGCGACATCGTACTGCAGTCGCGGGTTATCAGAGGCGGCGGTGCGGGCACGCTGCATTCCTTTTTTCTGTGGTCCTTCCTGATTCTGGCGGTGGGGACGACCCTGGTCTTTATTCAGGCCGACTTCACCGACCCCCTGTTCGGGCTGGTGTTTTTGAAGGGCGGCTTCTACAAGCTGTTCTCAATCGCACTCGATTTAGCCGGGTTGCTGGCTCTGGCCATGCTCGGCGGCCTCTTCGTCAGGCGCTATGTGCTCAGGCCGGAAGGACTTGAAACCAAGACCGACGACGCCATCATGCACGGAGTGCTGTTTGCGATCATCGTCACCGGATTCGTGATCGAAGGGGCGCGTATGGCGGTCACCGAACTGGGAACCCCGCTGGCTGCCTGGTCGCCGGTGGGACTGGTCTTCGCCAGGCTGCTTGCCGGGATCGGCGAGGAGGGGCTGCTCACCCTGCACCGTCTGACCTGGTGGCTGCACCTGCTGTTGGTCATCGGCTTTTTCGCGCTTATTCCATTCACCAAGTTTAGGCACATCGTGACCACCGCGGCCAACTATCTGTTCGAGGACCGAGGCCCGAAAGGCAAGCTGGTCAACCTTGATCTCGAGGATGAAGATGCCGAGACGTTCGGCGCTACCGTCGTCGAAGATCTCACCTGGAAGGATCTCTTCGACGGTGACGCCTGCACCCTCTGCAAACGTTGCCAGGACCGGTGCCCGGCGTGGAGCACCGACAAACCGTTGTCGCCGATGAAAGTGGTCAATCAGATCACCGAGACCGCCTTTACAGATCCGCAGAAGAACCTGATCGAGGTGATTTCCAAGGACGCCGTGTGGGCATGCACGACGTGCCGTGCCTGCCAGGAGATCTGTCCTGCCGCCATCGAGCACGTGCCCAAGATCATCGAACTGCGGCGCTCGATGGTCCTCATGGAGGGAGAATTCCCGGGCGAAGAGGTGACGGCGGCGATGGAGCAGACCGAGGTTAACGGCAACCCGCTGGGCAGCGGTTATGCGTCCCGCGGAGACTGGGCGGAGGAGATCGGTCTGAAAACGCTCGAGGAGGAACCGGAGATCGATGTCCTCTATTTCGTCGGTTGCTACGGCTCATTTGACAAGCGCAACATCAAAATCGCCAGAAGTTTCGTAAAACTCTGCCAGGCCGCCGGGGTCAAGGTCGGTATTCTCGGCAGACATGAAAAATGCTGCGGCGAGCCGATGCGCAAGATGGGCAACGAGTATCTCTACCAGTCGCTGGCGATGGAAAACGTCGAACTGCTGCAGGGGTGCGGAGCCGCCAAAATCGTTACCACCTGCCCGCACTGCTACAACACGCTGGCCAAGGATTACCGCGATTTCGGCCTGACCATGGCGGTGGAAAGCTACAC
>JAJDNR010000187.1 GCA_022340565.1 Desulfofustis sp. | reverse complement strand
GTGAGGCTCTTGACCCGATACCTGAGCAGCCGCTTTATGGCCATCGCACAGGCAAGCGAGTCTGGGTCTGCGTTGATGCAGACCAGTACCGTGTCTTCCTTGTCGAATACCGACCAGAACTCCTGCAGACGCAGTTTGGTCGTCTTCCTGTATGAGGCTTCGCAGAGATGAAACCCGTTGGTTTTTCTTGCTCTCGCCATAAGTGGGAACCGTGGCGTTCCATACGGGGCAGGCTGTTTCCAAGGCAATGCAAAATCCCATGGAAACCCGCGACCATTGACGTTGGATGATCATCGTTATGCAGACGCGAACCGGCACCACCCGGCACCGTCTTACCTGCAGTACGGCCTGCCAGCCACCTCCATTTGAATTACGTCCCCCTCTTCTCCTGCTCTCCCGGGACAGAATGGCCGTCCGGCCCCATGAGACAGCATCGCACGGCCGACCGAGGAGTCAGTATAACACAATCAAAACCAAGAATTCAAGCCAGAACATCTACGATAACACTTTGAATTCACCATATTTTATCTGGTGATCTCATTTTACGAGCCTGATCAGACAGTCATTTCGGCATCCCCGGATCTCCGGGTTGGCGGTAATTTGCATTCCAGCCCGGTCGCTGCCACTTGACTGAACCCGATGGTAATGGTAGGTAGAATGATTTGACAACTATATCCCCGTTTATTGAAGGTATACCATATACATGATTAAAATCCTTGCAGTGGCGCTGGGGGGGGCTATCGGTTCCACCGGCAGATATCTTACCTCTCTGGCGGTCGAATCGAGGACAGATTCTAATTTTCCTCACGAAACACTGGCCGCGAACCTGGTCGGCTGCTTTCTGATCGGGCTGCTCTGGGGCTACTTTGAACGAAAGCCCATTTCCAACGAGTTCAGACTGTTTCTGTTCACCGGAATTCTCGGCGGCTTTACAACATTTTCCACCTTTGCCAGGGAAAATATTCAATTCTTCAAGACCGGAGAACCCTTGTCGGCTCTAACCTACATCCTCACCAGCAATTTTTTCGGGCTGTGCCTGGTGGCCCTCGGCTTCTATCTTTCCACCCTTGTCGCGCAGCCGCATTGACCTTCTGAACCGTCATGCCCCTCCTCACGCGTTACCTGCTTGCCCAGTTCGTCAGACACTTTCTGACGCTCAATGTCGCCTTCGTGTCGCTCTACATGCTTATCGATTTTTTCGAGAAGTTCGACGAGTTCTCTGAGGCCGGCAAGCCGATGCTGCTGATCATCAATTTCTTCATGCTCAATGTCCCCTATGTCGTCGACCAGCTGAGCCCGGTGCTGATCCTGCTGTCGGGCGTTATCACCCTGGGGATTCTCAACAGCAACAACGAGCTGCTCGCTCTCAAGGCGGGAGGAATTCCGCTGCGCACGATCATCAAACCAATTCTGCTCGGTTCCACCGCAGCCACTATCCTCTTTATCCTGGCCGCCCAGTTTCTGCTGCCAAAGACGATCTCCACGACCAACGATATCTGGTTCGAGCAGGTCCGGGGAAAAGTGCCGCTCGGCATATTTCGCAACGGCCGCTATTATTTCAAGGGCAAGGAGGGCTTCTATTCCTTCCAGTGGCCGGATAAGCAGCGCCAGATCTTCAAGGACTTTTCATACTCGACCTGGGACGAAAACTATAATGTGAAACGGCTCATCGACGCCAAGTTCGCCGACTGGGTGCCGCCGATCTGGGTACTGAAGACCGGGCAGATCATCGAACAGGACGAAAGTCAGTCCTTTGTGTCGAAACCGTTCAAGATATTCACTCAACGGCTGCCTGAATCGCCCGATGATTTTCTCGTACCCGAATACGAATCGGCCGAGATGTCGCTGACCGGGCTGTTCTCCAGCATAGGGAAGCGGGACCTGCCTTCCGAGAAGGTCGCGGCTCGAACCGAATTTTATGGACGCATTTCTTACCTGCTGCTGGGAATTCCGCTGCTGCTGCTGGGGTTGCCGATCCTGATCCTGTCCTACCAGCGTTGGGGCCGGGACCTGTCGATAGCGATTCCGGTGAGCTGCTTCATGGCTTTTGTGGCATGGGGTTTATGGGGAGCCCTTCAGTCTTTTGCAAAAAATGGCTATATTCTCGTTATTCCGGCTGCATTCAGCGTCCATATCATCTTTTCGCTGATCGGGATTTTTCTGCTTCGCCGACAGGATTCGTAAGGCAACGCAATGACCGAAAACAGGGTTGTCAAAGAAGCAGGGGTCGTCTGGAGTTCGAGCCTCCTTTCCTATAGGGAAACCCTGCCGCAGCTGCTCGATGCCGCAGGACTGGTGGACGACCTGGAGGGCTCCGACACGATTGTAATCAAGCCCAACCTGGTCGAAGCGCTCGATCCTCCGATCACCACCCATGTGGATCTCGCCGAGGCGCTGGTCGACTATCTCCAAACACACCGGCCAGATGTCAGGATCATTATCGGCGAGGGAACCGGATCACTTGAATACGACACCTTCCGCTGCTTCCGGAGTCTCGGCTACGCGCGTCTGGCAGGAAGGGCCAAGGTCGAACTGGTCGATCTCAATATCGAACCCTGTCGACATCTCGTCAACCACGCCTGTAACCGCTGGCCGGATCTCTACCTGCCGGAGCTGCTCTTCAACTGTTATCTGATCTCCGTGCCGGTTCTCAAGGCCCACTCGATGTGCCGTGTCACGCTGACCATGAAGAACATGATGGGGTGCGCACCGCCCGCTCATTATCATGCTGGCGGCTGGGGTAAATCCGCATTTCACCGGAGGCTGGACGAGGCGATATTTGACCTGAACCGCTATCGGACTGCCGATTTCTCGATCATCGATGCGGCGGTCGGGATGGCCCGGGCACATCTCTGGGGACCAACCTGTGAGCCACCGATTCAGAAAATCCTGGCGGGATACGATCCGGTGGCCATCGATGCCCATGGCGCCGAGCTGCTGGGCAGACGCTGGCAGAGTATCGGCCATATCCGGATGGCCGATGGAACCCTCGGTACTGCCCAGCCACTGGACATCAGAGAACCGGCGGTTGCCTAGAGAACGGCCTCGGCACCGGAGAAGGGAGCGTCTCTGCCGGGCGCTCCCTTATTTTGCTCCTGGTGGATGAACTATTCGCTTTTCTTTTCAGCTTCCGGCTGCTCGGCTGCGGCTTCCGGCTGCTCGGCTGCGGTTTCCGTGGCCTCCGCCGCAGGTTCGTCATCTTCTATGGCGAGCAGGTCGATCTCGAACACAAGAACTGAATTCGGTTCGATAACCGGCGGAGCTCCTGCTTCCCCGTAGGCGAGATGGGGCGGAATCACCACCCGGTATTTGGAGCCGACGCTCATCAGCTGCAGCGCCTCGGTCCACCCCGGAATCACTTGTCCGACCGGGAAGGTCACCGGCTCCCCGCGTGAGATGGAGCTGTCAAACTCGGTCCCGTCGATCAGGGTCCCGACATAGTCAACCTTGACGACATGTTCGGGCTTCGGTTTTTCTCCGTCTCCCTCTTTCAACACTTCGTACTGAAGGCCGCTTTCCGTCACCACGACCCCTTCCCTGGCCTTGTTCTCATCCAGGTATTTCTGGCCGGCTTCGCTGTTTTTCTGCTTGATTTCTTCCAGCTTCGCCTCCTGCTCGGCCTGCAGGGCCGCCGCGAATTCCTGCTGAGCAGCGGTCATTTCCTCCTGGCTAAGCTTCGGCTCGGCACCGCTGAACCCGTCGTCGATCCCTTGTTTCAGGATATCGTAATCGACCTTGTCCTTCATACTGGTCAAATACCTTCCCAGATCAAGACCGATGGAGTAGCTGACTTTGTCCTTGGTGGTCTCCAGTTCATTATCGGCAGCCTGAATACCAAGCGGCAGCAGGACCAGTCCAAGCGCCGCGGCAACAATGATCTTTTTCATTATGTCTCCTTGATGACGTGTTGTTGGTAACGATTCATTCATGTACGAACGAACCACAATTTTATACCCGGAACCTTCCGGAGGGGCCAGCAAATTATGCATCCAGTCCGGCCTCACCTTATGACGACAATGGTTATTCCCGGATTCGAAAAATCCAACGAGCAGCTCCGCTCCAGTTCCGGATAACGCTTCAACAGGGCCTTACCGGGCCCGGACCGCTTTCTAAAGCTTTCCCCGGGAATCATCATGTTGATGCTGTTTCGCTGGACGAGGTGATCGAGGACTTTCCGACATTCCGTGCGGATCTTTCCCCCTTTTCCGCTCGAACCATACCCGTGGATGAGGGTGACGACCCTCACCGACTCGGCGCGGGCTCTCGCCAGTTCCTGATCCATCCTCTTCAGAGCCGTTTCCACCAGCGGCCGTCCGTGCTCGATGTTGACGATCCGGTGGCTGACATCGGCCGGTTTTGCGGCGGAAGGTGCCGGCTCGATTTCGGTACCGCAGAACGGGCATTCGGCTCTATTCGAATCGGCCTTGTTGCCGCAGACGGAGCAGATTGTCATGGCCGCCGATCCGGTTATCCCGCCAGTCGCCGGAATCAATGGCGGCGAACCGAAATGACCGCGTCCATGTGGCGCAGATGGTTCATGACAACCTGAAGATGAGCCAGATCCTTGACTTCCAGCGCGATGCTGAATTCGGCCCGATCTTCAGGGGTAACGTGGGCGGAAATCTCTACGATACTCGCCATGTCCGCACCGATCGCCGAACTAATGTCGGCGAAGATGCCGCTTCGGTTTTCCGCGGTCACCTGGATCTGCACCCGATAGTTGTGAGCTGCCAGATTGTTCCAGAACACTTCGATCCAGCGCTGCGGGTCGGAGCTGAGCAGGTTCGGACAATCGGATTTGTGCACCGACACGCCGCTGCCGGTGGTAATGAAACCGACAATCGGATCGCCGGGGACCGGGCTGCAGCACTGGCTCACCTTGGCGAGCATGTCCTCTATGCCGTCAATGCTGATCGCCGATCCGCCTCGGGTTGCCGTACTCCTGACATGACCCGCCATCATCTCGGCGAGCTGTTCCGGGGTCATCTCCGATGGAGTCGGTTCCTTGTCCCTGCGCATCTCCGGCGGGTCGAGGGCCTTGATCAGACTGCCGGCGCTGATCGCGCCGCTGCCAACCTTGACCAGCATGTCATCGAGCGAATTACAGCGGAGCGACTTGAGCAGCACTTTGATATGACCGCTTTTGATCAGCCGTTTGAGGGTCATATCATATTTTTTCAGTTCCCGTTCGCAGATCTCCCGACCGAGGGCGAACGCCTTGTCCCGCTCCTCGCGCCTGAACCATGATCTGATCCTGGTGCGGGCCCTGCTGGTCTTGACAAGATCGAGCCAGCCCCGCCGCGGACGCTGGTTCGGCGAGGTGATGATCTCGACGATGTCGCCGTTCTGAATCTCGTATTTCAACGGCACCAGACGGCCGTTCACCTTGGCGCCTGCACAGCGGTTGCCGACCTCGGTGTGAATCGCATAGGCAAAATCGATCGGGCAACTCCGCCCCGGCAGTTCCTTGACCTCCCCGTTGGGGGTCAGCGCGTACACCTCCGGATCATGCAGTTCCCCCCGGAGGCTTTCCAGGAACTCACGGGAATCCTCGACGTCCTGCAGCGAACTGACCAGCGATTTGAGATTTCTGAACAGCCTTGCATCGTTTTCATTGACCTTCTGGCCTTCCTTGTAGGCCCAGTGGGCGGCAACACCCTCCTGAGCGACCAGGTCCATCTCCTCGGTTCTGATCTGGATTTCGATAAAGTGATCTTCGGGACCGATCACCGTGGTATGCATCGACTGGTAGTTGTTCGCCTTGGGAACCGATATGAAATCCTTGATCCGTCCCGGCACCGGCGACCAGTTGGCGTGGATGATGCCCAGCGCCTCGTAGCACTCCTTCACCTCCTCGACGATCACCCGGAACGCAACCTTGTCATACACCCGCTCGAGCGGAATGTTCTGGGCAATCAGCTTCTTGTAGATTGAGTAGAGATGTTTCGGGCGTCCGAGAATCCGGGTCGGATGGACATCTCCTTCCCTGAGCGTATCATAGAGGATCGCGATCACCTGATCGACGTACTTCTGCCGTTCTGCCAGGGAGCTTTCCAGACGGCTGTTGAGCTCTTCGAATTCGGCCGGATAGAGATATCTGAAGGCAAAATCCTCGAGCTGGCGTTTCAGCCAGTCGATTCCAAGCCTGCTGGCCAACGGGGCATAGAGGTCCATGGTTTCCCTGGCCACCTCGATCTGGTGCTGGCGGTCCACGAGATCGAGCAGCAACAGGTCCTGCAGCCGATCGATCAGGCGCACCAGCATCACCCTGATGTCCTTGGCCATGGCCAGCAGCATCTTGCGTACGCTTTCCGCCTGGCTGGTCAGCCGGTTGTTGAACTGGACACTGGTGATCCTGGTGGTTCCCGAGACGATATAGGCCACGTCGGTACCGAACTGTGCCTCGAGTTCCTCATAGGTCACCCCGTTTTTCAGCGCACCGTGCAGCAGTCCCGCCAGAACGGTGTCCAGATCGAGATGCATCGAGGCCAGCGTCGATGCGACCTCGAGGGCATGAATCAGGTACGGCTCGCCGGAGAAATGCTTGCCTCCGCGATGCACCTTGACGGCGACCTCCCAGGCATGGTCGATGGGGCTCAGGTCCACATCGTACAGGTAGTTAGCGGCGAGCAGTTTCAGTCCGTCCGGATTTACCGCGGAAGTCTGGTCCATGGAGATAATGGTGGTCAACGTATTGTCAGTTCAGGCGACGCGCTCATCCTCGAGCCGTCTGGTTATATAGGCGATCACCTCACCGATCGCGACATCTTCGGTCTCCCCGGTTTTTCTGCGGCGGATCTCTACCTGGCCGTTCTCCTTAAACCGCTTGCCGACGGTGATGCGGTAAGGGAACCCGAGCAGGTCGGCATCCTTGAATTTCACCCCCGGCCGCACATCCCGGTCATCGATGAAGGCGTCGAACCCGGCCTCGGTGAGTTCGGTGTAAATCTCCTCGGCGGCCTCGCTGACCTCCCGATCCTTGAGGTCGAGATTGACAACCGCGGCCTGATATGGGGCCAGCGGCAGAGGAAAGATAATGCCGCTGGCGTCGTGATTCTGTTCGATGGCCGCGGCCACCACCCGGCTCACACCGATACCGTAGCAGCCCATCACCAGCGGCAGTTCGTTACCGTCCGCATCCTGGTAATAGGCGCGCATGGATTCCGAATAATTGGTGCCGAGCTTGAAGATATGACCCACCTCGATACCCTCGACCAGGCGGATTGAGCTGCCGCAGGAGGGACACGGGTCAGCTTCGGTCAAGCGTCTGAAATCTCCGACCTCTTCGACGCTGAAGTCCCTTCCGAAATTGGCCTGCTGCAGATGGAAATTCTTCTCGTTGGCCCCGACCGTGAAATTCACCATCCGGGTCACTTCCCGATCAGCCAGCACCCGGATAGTGATCCCGACCGGTCCGAGAAACCCGCTCGGGACGCCGGTCGCTTCGAAGATCTCCGTGTCGTCGGCAAGGCGCAGATCGGCGACCCCAAGATGGTTCTTGACCTTGACCTCTTCGGCCTCACGGTCACCGCGAAGCAGCAGCGCCACCGGTTCGCCGTCGGCGATATAGACCAGGGTCTTGACAAGCCGGGCGGGGGCGATGGAGAGAAACTTGCAGACCGTCTCAACTTTGCGCTTGCCGGGCGTCTCAACCTTGACCATATCCCTGATTTCCTCGTTTTCGCCCGTTTCGAACGGTTTAACTTCGGCCTTTTCGATATTGGCGGCCCAGCTGCAGTCGTTGCAGACCGCGATCGTGTCTTCGCCGGTCTCTGCAAGAACCATGAATTCATGCGAAAAACTGCCGCCGATGGTACCAGAATCCGCTTCCACGCAGCGAAACTCGAGACCGCAGCGGGTGAATATCCGGTTGTAGGCGACGTACATCTTCCGGTATGAGGTCTCGGCCGCCTCGTCGGAGACATCGAACGAATAGGCATCCTTCATGATGAACTCGCGTCCCCGCATCAGGCCGAACCGGGGCCGGATCTCATCGCGAAACTTGGTCTGGATCTGATAGAGGTTTACCGGCAGGTCCCGGTACGAGTGGATCTCCTTGCGGGCAATGTCGGTGATCACCTCCTCGTGGGTCGGTCCGAGGCAGGATTCGCGTTCGTGACGGTCCTTGAAGCGCAGCAGTTCAGGCCCATACTTGGTATAGCGACCCGACTCCTGCCACAGATCGGCGGGCTGCACCATCGGCATCAGCAGCTCCTGGGCGCCGGCGCGGTTCATCTCTTCGCGGACGATATTCTCCACCCTGCGGATCGCCGCCAGACCGTAAGGCAGATAGGTGTATATACCGGCAGTCAGCTGCTTGATAAAACCGGCCCTGAGCATCAGCTGATGGCTGACGATTTCGGCTTCCGCAGGCACTTCCTTGAGCGTCGGAATAAGTATCTGTGAGTAGCGCATGTCCCTCTCTTCTCTATTGATCAGTCCCGGCCCGGCCGCCGTTCCGCTTCCATCTTCTTCAGTTCGTCCATGAATACCTCGAGCAGATCTTCGTCAGGAACCCGTTTGACGATCTCGCCCTTCTTGAATATGATGCCGACGCCATGACCGCCGGCAACGCCGATGTCCGCCTCCCTGGCCTCTCCGGGGCCGTTCACGGAGCAGCCCATGACCGCAACCTTGAGCGGCGACTTCATGGTCTGGATATAGGCTTCCACCTGCTCCGCGAGGCCGAACAGATTAATCCTGGTCCTGCCGCAGGTCGGGCAGGAGATCAGTTCCGGGCCACGTTCCCTGATTTTCAGCGCCCGCAGGAGCTCGAAGGCGACCCTGACCTCTTCGACCGGGTCCCTCGTCAGTGAGATCCTGAACGTGTCGCCGATCCCTTCATAGAGAAGGATACCCAGCGCCACACTCGACTTGACGGTTCCGCCGATCAGGCCGCCCGCCTCGGTGACTCCCAGATGAAGCGGGTAATCAATCCGCTGCGACAGGGCCCGATAGGCGTTGACAGTGGTCAATACATCGGCCGATTTCACCGATATCTTCAGCTCCTGAAAGCCGCAGCCCTCGACCAGCCTGACATTTCTTAAAGCGCTTTCGATCAGGGAATCCGGCTTGTCCGGAGTCGGGTAGCCCAGCGATTCGAGCAGATCCTTCTCGATCGAGCCGCTGTTGACGCCGACCCGGATCGGCACCCCGTGCTGTTTGGCGGCATCGACGGTTTTCCTGAGATTCCCCGCACCACCGAGATTGCCGGGGTTGATTCTGATGCCTTGGGCGCCATATTCCATCGCCGCGACGGCGAGCCGCCAGTCGAAATGGATGTCCGCGATCAGCGGGATCGAGATCCGTTCTCTGACGCCGCGTAGCGCCCGGGCCGAGTCCATATCCGGCACCGCAACCCGGATGATCTCACAGCCGGCCGCTTGCAGGCGATGCACCTGGTCGACAGTCGCTTCGACATCGGAGGTCTGCGTATTGGTCATCGACTGCACGCTGATCGGTGCATCGCCGCCGATGGCGACGTCTCCCACCCTGATTTGTCTGGTCGGCCGCCTTGTAATCATGGTATCAGCACGTCTGTTCCCTGTCCAGCGGACTCACCAGGCTGAGTTGCAGGTCAGAGGACCTGATATACTCCGGTTTAGCCCGGTCGATATCGAGAAATCGCCCGTCCCGAAAGGCGGTCCTCGCCAGATAACCGATCTGTACCGCATCGGGCCTTCTACTTTGTGTTCTCCGCTCCATCCGATCGCCCAGAACCGCTGCAAAAGTATCACTATAAACATCGAGCCCGTCCCCCGCCATCGTCACCGGTCCTTCTATTCGTCTCGCCAGTTTCCCGGGCGACATGACCGTGGGCTCCGAGCACCGCCGTACCGTCAAATCCGCCTGCATCCGGTAAAAACAGCTGTAGACCTCCTGTTTGCGGGCGTCCATCACCACGCAGATCAGCTTGTCGGAAACGATCGATGCGGCTATCGCATCGAGCGACGAGATGCCAATGAGGGGAATCGAGGCGCCGTGGCACAGTCCCTTGGCGGTCGCCATGCCGATGCGCAGACCGGTGAAACTGCCGGGACCAAGACCTGCCGCGACGGCGGAGATGTCTGTCACGGACAGATCCAGGGACCGCAGCAGCCAGTCGATGGCGCCCAGCAGCCGCCTGGAGTGGGTCACCCCTGAATCAAACGAGACACTCCCTGATACCCGGCCGGCAAATCCGTCGCCAGTCGTAACGGCGACCGAACAGCTGCTGGTGGCCGTATCGAAGGCCAGTATCGGGGCCTGCGACTTCATTGGCTGAATATCCGTACGATATCGTTGTAGAACACGAACAGCATCAAGGTTCCAAGCAGGGCGATCCCCACCTGCTGGGCGAGGATCTGGGCCCGCTCCGCGAGCGGCTTGCGTCTAATCGCCTCAAGTGTCAGGAATACCAGATGACCGCCATCCAGCACCGGGATCGGCAGCAGGTTGAGAATGCCGAGGTTGACGCTGAGCAACCCCATGAAATGTGCCAGGTTGAGCCAGCCCGCCCGGGCCTGCTCCCCGGCCAGCTGGGCGATCAGGATCGGCCCGCCGAGTTCGGATGCCGGTACCACGTTCTGAAGGATCTTCACGATTCCCATAAAAGTCAGATAGATGAACATCCAGGTCTGCCAGATTCCGGCCTGCAGCGCCTTGATCGGTCCGGCCCGGTCGTATTCGATGATCTCCTTCTTGACGATGCCGATCATGAACCGCTGTTCCACCTCCTCACCAAACACGTTGGTTACGCTGTCCAGGCGCGGTGTAACCTCGATGACCACTTCCTCCGCATCGCGCAGGACGGTAAATGCGAGAGTCTTCCCACCGCTGGTGGAAACCGCTGTAAGCACGTCCATCCAGCTCCGTATCTGCTTTCCGTCAATCGCCGTGATCGTATCTCCGGGAGCGATGCCTGCCTGCAGCGCCGGTGAGCCGTCGCTGACTTCTCCGATCGTGGTGCTGTCCCGGTTTTCGGGAATACCCATGACCCAGAAAATCATGAAGAACAGGAAGACCGAAAACAACAGGTTGAACAGCGGCCCCGCCAGCACGATGAAGAACCGGTTCCAGACCGGCCTGGCGGCAAACGATCGGCCGGGGTCTTCAAGATCCGCGGCCTCGTCGGGATTTTCGCCGAGCATTTTCACATAGCCGCCCAGCGGAAACGCCGAGATCAGGTATTCGGTCTCTCCGACCGTTCTGCTGAGCAGTTTCGGGCCGAATCCGAGTGAGAATTTGAGGACCTTCACCCGGAACAGCTTGGCGAAAAGAAAATGACCGAGTTCATGGACAAAAATGAGAATGCCGAGAACGACAATGAATGAAACGAGCGTCTTCATAACCTTGTGCCGAAGGAAAAAATCAGAAAGAACCGTGCTGAATCAGCGATTGCGCGAATGCCCGAGCCTCAGAGTCCGCTTCGAGCAGTTCGGCTAGTTTCAGATCGCTGCCGCCCGATACGCGTGCCATGGTCTGTTCGACGATGGCAGGGATGTCCGGAAAAGAGATCCTCAGATCGAGAAATGCTGCCACCGCCTCTTCGTTGGCGGCGTTCAGAACCGCGGTACTGACACCGCCCGACGCGAGCGCCTCGAACGCCAGCCGCAGCGCCGGGAACCGGTTGTAATCCGGCTCGTAGAATTCGAGATCGCTGCACTGCCAGAGGTTCAGCGATTTGAGGCCGAGCGGGATGCGCTCCGGGTAGGCCAGCGCGTAGGAGATCGGGATTTTCATGTCGGGAATGCCGAGCTGGGCGAGCACCGAACCATCCTGATACTCGACCAGCGAATGGACGATCGACTGGGGATGCACAGTCACATTTATCGAGCCCGGTTCCATGTCGAACAGCCAGCGTGCCTCGATGACCTCGAGTCCCTTGTTCATCAGGGTCGCCGAATCGATGGTGATTTTCGGGCCCATGCTCCAGTTGGGATGACTCAGCGCATCGTCGCGGGTGACGTTCTTCAGGTCCGCCGCCGAGGTGCGCAGAAACGGTCCGCCCGATGCGGTCAGGATGAGTCTGGAGACATCCTCACGGCGGCCCGCTTCGAGCGCCTGGAAAATAGCGCTGTGTTCGGAATCGATCGGCAGCAGCCTGATCCCGTGCTCCCGGACCTTTTCCATCACGATCCTGCCGGCAACCACCAGTGTTTCCTTGTTGGCAAGACCAATATCCTTGCCCGCTTCGATGGCGGCTATGGTGGGCAGCAGGCCGGCGGCGCCGACCACCGCGCAGACTGTCATATCGGCTTCGGTCATCGCTGCAACGGCTTCGGTGCCGTCGTTTCCGCAGCGGACCCGGTCCTTGAACTCAGCCGGAAGCATCCGGTACAGCTCCTCCGCATGGAATTCATCGATGACGGAAATAAGCCTGGGGCGGAACTCCACAACCTGATCGCTCAACAACTTGACATTACGGCCCGCGGCCAGCCCGCAGACCCTGAATCGATCAGGGAACTGGCGAGCGATATTGAGGACATTGACCCCGATGGAGCCGGTTGAACCGAGCAGCGAGAGATTCTTCATCAGAAACCAGTATACATCAACATATAGTAAAGAAATGGTCCGGCCAGCAGCAGCGAGTCGATGCGATCGAGCACCCCGCCGTGGCCGCCCAGCAGCGAGCCGGAATCCTTCACGCCGTATCCCCGCTTCATCACCGATTCGATCAGATCTCCGGTCATGCCGACAGCCGCGAGAACGGCAGCCAGCGTGACGATCATCAGAAACGGCGCGCTCACTGGAAAAAACAGCGACAGCAAGATCCCGCCGATCAGACCGCCGGCCAGGCCGCCGAGCGCTCCCTCCACGGTCTTGTTGGGACTGATGTTGGGGCACAGCTTGCGCCTGCCCCAGCGACTACCGACCCAGTACGCGCCGGTATCGCTGCCGGCGGTGATGCCCGCCAGGATAATCAGCCAGTAGCCGCCGCCGTCAAGCCCCCGGACCAGCACCAGATGCGAAAGCAGAAAGCCGACATAGGCAAGTCCCAGCACGCCCCGGCTCAAAATCTTTACCGGTCGGTCAAGCCGTGTGTAGTAGCCGAACACGTAGCCGGCCACCCCGACCAGACCGAGCAGCAGCCCGAATGAGTGGGTCGCCGGGTAGCGTACGGAAAACACCGCAGCCAGAATCGGCGATATCATCACCATCGGCAGCAACACCCGATCCGATTCATACAGCATGCCGGCAAATGCCATACGGCAGTATTCGCGAGCACCGATAAATCCGATGATCACGACCACCGCCCAGAACAGCTGGAACGAACCTTTGGCCAGGAGCAGCAGCCAGAATAGTGCCAGCAGCACACCGGGGACGATCCGGTTCATGCGTCGGTCTCCTTCACCTGGTCTCCGGTTTTGCCGAATCTGCGCTCACGATGCTGGAAATCGAGCAGGGCCTGCAGATATGCCTCCCTTCTGAAATCAGGCCACATCGTGTCAGTGAAATAAATTTCCGCGTAGGACGCCTGCCACAGCAGAAAATTTGACAACCGCTGTTCGCCGCCGGTTCTGATGAGCAGATCGGGATCGGGCTGGCCGGCCGTATAGAGATGGTCGGAGATGCACCGGTGGTCGATCCGATCCGGCTGCAGGTCTTTGTTCATGCATGCTGCTGCGATCATCGCGACCGCCCGGCAGATCTCGTCACGGGCTCCGTAACTGAGCGCCAGGTTGAGTACCAGTCGATCGTTGCCGGCGGTCCGCTGCATCGACTTGAAAAGGGTTTCGCGAACCGCGTTCGGCAGTCTGGATGCGTCGCCCACGCAGTTCAGGCGGATCCCGTTGTTCTCCATCCTGCCCAGTTCCGAAACCAGATACGATTTGAGGATGTTCATCAGACCGGATACCTCCTGCTTGGGACGGCTCCAGTTTTCCGAGGAGAAGGCGTACAGGGTAAGGAATCGGATGCCGATTTCGCGGGACATCTCGACGACCTCACGTACCGAATCGGCACCGATTTTGTGCCCGTAAAGACGTGGTTTTTTGCGTTGTCTGGCCCAGCGTCCATTGCCGTCCATGACAATGGCCACATGGGCCGGGATCCGGTCGGGATCGAGTGGTGAGGGGACAGTCATACACCGGTTTCAGGACCGATGCGGCCCGCTGGCCGCATCAGACGTCCATCACCTCTTTTTCCTTTGAAGCGCTGATCTCATCGATTTGAGAGATATAATTGTCGGTCTCGGACTGCGCATCATCCTGCAGCTTGAACAGGTCGTCCTCGGAAATTTCCTTGTCCTTTTTCTGCTTCTTCAGCTGATCGATGGCTTCCCTGCGTGAATTTCTCACCGCCACGCGGAATTCCTCGGCGATCTTCTTGACCAGCTTGACCAGCTCCCTCCTGCGTTCCTCGGTGAGCTGGGGGATGTTGAGGCGGATGATCCTGCCGTCGTTGGCCGGCGTCAGGCCGATGTCCGATTTGAGAATAGCCTTCTCGATGGCTCCCAGCACCTGGGGATCCCACGGCTGAATGGCAATGGTGCGGCTTTCGGGAATAGTCAGGGTGGCAACCTGGTTGATCGGCATGGAACTGCCGTAGGCGTCGACATGGATATCATCCAACAGCGCCAGCGATGCCCGTCCGGTGCGGATTTTGGCGAGATCATTCTTGAACGCCTCCACGCTTTTTTCCATCTTCTCAGCCATGTCCAGAATCACGTCGCTCATGCTCTCACCCTACCGTTGAATTATACTATTATTCCGCACTGATCAGCGTCCCGACATCCTCTCCCAGCACCGCTCTGGTGACATTTCCGGGAACCGTCATGTTCATCACCAGGATCGGTTTGGAGTCCTCCTTGGCGAGCGCGATACCGGCCGCATCCATGACCCGGAGTCCCTGCTTCAGCACCATGTCGTAGGTGAGGCGGTCATATTTCAGCGCATCGGAAAACTTCACCGGATCCTTGTCGTAGACACCGTCGACCTTGGTCGCCTTGATGATCAGGTCGGCGTCGATCTCCAAGGCCCGCAGCACACCGGCCGAATCTGTGGTGAAATACGGGTTTCCGGTGCCCGCTGCAAAAATCACCGTTCTTCCCTTCTCGAGATGCCTCGTTGCCCTCCTCCTGATATAGGGTTCGCAGACGGACTGCATCGGTATCGCAGACTGCACCCGGGTATCGACCCCGCATCGTTCCAACGCATCCTGCATGGCCAGACTGTTCATAACGGTGGCCAGCATACCCATGTTGTCGGCGGTGGCGCGGTCCATTCCTTTGCTCGCCCCGGCAACCCCGCGAAATATATTGCCGGCCCCGATCACCAGCCCGGTTTGAACACCGAGATCGACGACCGCTTTTATTTCCGATGCAACAAAGTCGAGAACCGTGGTGTTGATCCCGAAGGAGTCATCACCCATCAACGCTTCACCGCTCAGTTTGAGAAGAATCCGCCGATATTTGACCTGCATCGGTTCGCTCCCGCGTTTGATGTTCAGATGGGACCGGGGCAGGCCCCGGCCGGCCTTATTCCACGCCAATCTGGAACCGGGCGAAGCGCTTGATGGAGATATTCTCGCCCATTTTGCCGACGCAGTCGGTCAGCAGGTCCTGAACGCTCAAATCAGGGTCCTTGACGTATTTTTGCTCCAACAGACAGATTTCGGCAAGAAATTTGTCGATTTTTCCGGCAACAATTTTCTCGACGATATTTTTCGGTTTGCCCGATTCGAGGGCCTGCTCGACATAAATCGCCTTCTCGCGCGCCATGACGTCCTCGGGTACGCTCTCGCGGTCGATGGCAACCGGATTGGAAGCGGCAACATGCATGGCCAGGTCGCGTGCCAGCTCACGAAACTGATCCGTCTTGGCAACGAAATCGGTCTCGCAGTTCAGTTCGATCATGACGCCCAGCTTGCCTCCGGCGTGAATATAGGTTTCGACGACGCCCTCAGACGTTGCCCGACCGGCCCGTTTTGCGGCTACCGCAAGCCCCTTTTTACGCAGCAGGTCGACCGCTTTTTCCATGTCTCCATCGGTTTCGCTCAAGGCCTTCTTACAGTCCATCATGCCGGCACTGGTCTTGTCGCGCAGTTCTTTTACCATCTGGGTGGTAATTTTCATGTTATCCTCCATTGACGGCTGCCCTGCATCACGGTTGCAACATAGGCAGCTGCTGAAATCTGTGATATGACGCTGTTGATTACCCGGTACCGCCGCTCAGTTCCCATACCGGGAACGTCTTTATCGGCTCGTATAACGAAAAGGGGCGGTCTACAGACGCCCCCTTTCCATGACTGCACCATCCAGTGTTGTGGATGCGGGAGATGATTCCTACTCTGCGGTTTCCTGATCCGGTTCTTCCACCACCTCCTCGGAATCGCCCGTAATCTCCTCTGCGGTCTCCGCCATCGCCGCTTCGAGCTCTTCGTCAGAAGCCTCGTCGCCTTTGCGCATCGCCCGTCCCTTCAAGACCGCCTCGGCTACAAAATGGCTGATCAGCTTGATCGCTTTGATTGCATCGTCGTTGCCGGGAATGAGATAGTCGATACCATCCGGATCACAATTCGTATCGGTGATCGCAACGATCGGAATCCCCAGTTTCTGGGCCTCGCTGACCGCAATCGCCTCGGCTTTGGGATCGACCACGAATATAACGCTCGGCAGCGAACGCATGTCCTTGATTCCGCCGACGTTGCGCTCGAGTTTGACTCGCTCCTTCTCCATCATCAGAATTTCCTTCTTGGGAAACTTGTTGATAGAGCCGTCCGCCTGCATCGATTCGATAGACTTGAGACGCTCGACACTGGTCTTGATGGTCTGGAAATTGGTCATCATGCCGCCCAGCCAGCGATGATCGACGTAGTACATGCTGCAGCGCTGGGCTTCTTCCCTGATGATCGCCCGGGCCTGCCGTTTGGTGCCCACGAACAGGATCGTACCACCGTCTCCGACCTCCTTGGTGAGAAAATCGCAGGCCCTGTCGAACATGCGCTTGGTGATGTCCAGATTGATGATGTAGATCCCGTTGCGCGGACCGTAAATATACGGTTTCATCTTGGGGTTCCAGCGTCTGGTCTGGTGACCGAAATGCAGGCCTGCCTGCAGCATCTCCTTTACACTTGCATTTGCCATGAAAAACCTCCTTCTGGTTGTTCCTCCATTCCCCGATCATCGGCATGGCGCCGACACCAGATTCCGTAGGGAATGTGTGTTTTACGCTGGTTGCGTGAGGTGCCGGTAAAAACTCCGGCGCAGAACTTCGTTAATTACCATAATACCAATCAGTTTGCAAGCATTGCTTGCCACCGACCTGCCATATCCAGGTGGCCCCCGTCGCTTCAACGCTTTACCAGAGACGAGCGTGAACCAAGGATTTCCTTGAGCCACTCGAAACCGAATTTGAGAAGTTCAGCATCGTCCTTCCCTATCCGGTTTTTCCATTCCCGGTTGACCAGGTAATGATCGAGCAACCGCTGCTGCACTGCAAATTTTCTGAACCCGTCGATATTGTAGCAAACCATGAAGGCCAGCTGCTGCTTCGGGCCGCCACTGCCTTCGCCACGCCACGGGTTGGCTGCAAACAGGGTATCGATTTCGGTCCACAGATCGTTCATCAGGTTGAATTGGTCGAGCTGCTGATTCCTGATCCACTGTTTGACATCGATCCTGGCGTCTTCGTCGTGGCCCCTGCAGTAATCGTGTTTGACCAGAAAATAGTAGTCCTTTGCCCGTCCCCGTTCAACCTCGCGGTCCACCGCCCGCTCAAGCGGGTAGGTGCGGCAGGAGGTCGGGCGATCCCGGTAAACCGTGCAGCCGGTTTCGGACAAAAACGGGCACTGCGGGCCGGTTTCAGACTCAACCTGGGCGAGCATCACTGCGGGGAAATAGGGGTTGGTACCCTGCTTGAGCTCTGTGTGCCTGCGCATGAACGTTTCAGAATCGATGCCGATGCAGTTTTTCAACCTGATGATGTCGTAAGGATAGAGGTCGAGTTCAACCGTTCTGCAGCAGACGGTAAAACACGAGACACCGGGATGACAGCGAAAGGTGAACGGATCACCCCCCAGGGGCAACATCCCTTCCGGAAACGATTTTGAGTCAGTCATGGTTTTTGCGTCAGTCAAATACCGCTCTCCCGGCGCCGCGCCACGGAGGGGGCAGGCTCAAGCCTGATCCCATCCTGGTCAGATACCGGCAGGCGGCGCGCACCCGCCAATAAAAAAGCTGACGTTGAACCAGGTTCAGTGTCAGCCTTTTGTGATACACCGGGATGAAACGACTCAGCTTTCGTCGGCTTCGGCGCTCCCCAGATCTTCCTCATACCCGACCAGTTCGATGATCGCCATCGGCGCGGCATCTCCCCGCCTGGTGCCGGTCTTGATGATTCTCGTGTACCCCCCCTGCCGGTCAGTGAACTGTGCCTGTATCTGATCGAACAGCTTGGATACGACATCCTCGCTGCGGATATAGCTCAGCGCCTGGCGCCGGGCATGCAGATCACCGCGCTTGGCAAGCGTAATCATTTTTTCGGCGATCGGTCGCAATTCCTTTGCCTTCATCTCGGTAGTGACGATACGCTCATGCTCGAACAGCGATGTCACCATATTTCTGAACATTGCCTTCCTGTGCGAGCTCGTTTTGCCGAGTTTTCTGCCGGATTTTCCGTGTCTCATGGTTCTTTCCTCAACTGATGATCGATCAACATCCGGCTACCTACTGCCGGCGTGGCGCCTGGGGCGCTCGATCTACCGTTATTCTTTTTTCTTTTCCGGAATTTCAGGTCGTTGCCAGTTGTCAAATTTCATGCCCAGGGTGAGTCCCATATCGGCAAGCAGGGTTTTGATCTCATTCAGCGATTTGCGACCAAAATTCTTGGTTTTCAGCATTTCCTGATCGGTCTTCTTGGCCAGATCGCCGATAAAGTAGATTTCGGCGTTCTTCAGGCAGTTTGCCGATCGTACGGATAGCTCGAGGTCTTCAACCGGTTTGTCGAGATAGGGGTTGAGCGGCGTGGCGTCGTCCTCGTCCTCGTCCTCTTTCTCCGGTTCTGCCCTATCCTCGTTGAAATTGATAAAAATCGACAGCTGATCTTTCATGATCTTGGCTGCATAGGCAAGCGCATCCTCGGGAGTGACGCTGCCGTCCGTTTCGATTTCCATGGTCAGCTTGTCGTAGTCGGTCATCTGGCCGACGCGGGCCTGGGACACGACATACTGAATCCGCTTGATCGGTGAGAAGATTGCATCGATCGGAATCTGGCCGATGGACAGATTCTCCTTTTCCTGCTGTTCCGCAGGCAGGTATCCCTTTCCCCACGCTACCGTCAACTCCGCTGAAAACTCGGTATCGCCGGTGAGCGTACAGATCATCTGATCGGGATTCATCACCTCCACATAGGCGGACGGGGTGATATCCCCGGCCGTCACCTCGCCGGGACCTTTTTTCTCGACCACAATTTTCTGAGGCTGCTCGCAATTGAGTTTGAGACGGATCTGCTTGATGTTCAGGATAATCTCGCTGACATCCTCCATCACATCCTTGAGCGTGGTGAATTCGTGCAGCGCGCCTTCGATCTTGACGGATGTGATTGCCGCCCCCTGGATCGAGGAGAGCAGAATACGCCTCAGGGAATTGCCGATGGTCGTAGCAAATCCGCGCTCGAGCGGCTGACAGACTATCTTTGCATAGGACTTGGTATGACGATCCTTGTCCGTCTCAAGCTTTTCAGGCTTAATAAGCTCGTGCCAGTTCCGGTAAAACGGTATTTTTTCGTCGGCAGCGTGAGTCATATCATCCCTTTGTCATGGTTTATGCCGTCTCCGAACGCACTGGGCAGGCGCTTGCTGTCTGCGGATATCGCCCGGTCTTATCGAGACGTCCAATTGATAACGACGGAGCACCCGGATCCGCTGATCCGGGAGTCCGTCGAGATACCAGTTTCGTTAATTATTTCGAGTACAATTCGACGATCAGCTGTTCCTGGATCGGCATCGTCAGTTCATCCCGGTTCGGCAGGGCCTTGATGGTCGATGCGTAGCCCTTTTTGTCAAGCTCGATCCAGCTCGGAACGCCTCGTCTTTCGACAGCCTCCAAACTCTCGTTGATCAAGCCGTTGGCACGACTCTTTTCCTTGATGGAAACCACGTCGCCGACTGAAACCAGGTACGAAGGAATGTTCACCTTGCGCCCGTTGACCATCACATGCTTGTGGCGGACCAGCTGGCGTGCCTGGTTCCTCGAGGAGGCGAATCCCATCCTGAAAACGGCATTGTCGAGCCTCCGCTCCAGCATCACGAGCAGATTTTCACCGGTGACCCCTCTCTGCTGGTCAGCCTTCTTGAAATATTGCCTGAACTGGCCTTCGAGCATGCCGTACATGCTCTTGACTTTCTGCTTCTCTCTGAGCTGAATCGCAAAATCAGATTGCTTTTTGAACCGTGCCTGACCGTGCTGTCCCGGTGCATACGCCCGGCGTTCGAACGAGCATTTGTCCGAATAACAGCGATCTCCTTTCAGGAATAATTTCAGTCCTTCACGTCTGCAGCGCCGACACGCTGCCCCTGTATCTCTAGCCAACTTAACCTCCGTTGATTAAATGCTGAAAAGCCTCTCAGAAACCGACCGACCTCGAGCACATCGACTACACGCGACGACGCTTGGGCGGCTTGCAGCCGTTGTGGGGAATCGGGGTTACGTCATAAATACGGGTAACCTCGAGGCCGGCGTTAATCAATGCACGCAGCGCAGCCTCACGTCCCGGACCAGGCCCCTTCACCTTGACTTCGACTTTTTTCATCCCCTGATCAGTTGCCTTTCTGGTAGCATCGGCAACCGCATTCTGAGCGGCAAACGGTGTGGATTTGCGGGATCCTTTAAAGCCCAGCACACCGGAACTGCACCATGACACGACGTTCCCCTGTTTGTCGGAAATCGTCACGATGGTATTGTTGAAGGTGGAGTAGATATGCACCACACCTTCGGGAATATTTCGTTTAACCTTACGCTTGGAACGGGTCTCCGTCTTTTTTGCAGCAGCCATTCTCTTGTACCTGTGTGGTTATCGTTTGTTACTTCCGGCGTGCGGCACCGCGGCGCGGCCCCTTCCTCGTCCGGGCGTTGGTCTTGGTCTTCTGACCCCTCACCGGCAATCCCATGCGATGCCGTCGGCCCCGGTAACAGCCAAGGTCCATGAGACGCTTGATGTCCATGGAAATTTCCCGGCGCCGGTCACCCTCGACAACGTAGCTGTCTTCAATGACCTTCCGGATCCGGTTCACATCGTCGCCGCTGAGGTCGTCGCTGTTCATCGTGTATGGAAGATCAACCGCATCGAGAATCTTCCGCGCCGAGGTCAAACCAATACCATAGATATAGGTCAGGGCCCGATCCATGTGCTTGTTTTTAGGGAGGTCAACTCCTGCTATACGTGCCAAGATGCATCTCCTTTAGATAGATGTCGGGATCCTTATCCCTGCTTTTGCTTATGTTTCTTGATCTTGCAGGACACACGGACGATGCCGTTGCGCTTGTACACCTTGCAGTCGCTGCAGATCTTTTTCACCGAAGACCGAACTTTCATGCTACATCCTCAATTATTTATTTTTCCTGGCGTTTTTTGCCCTGAACGTGACTCTTCCACGGGTCAGGTCGTAAGGAGAAAGCTCGATGGTCACCCGATCTCCGGGCAGGATCTTGATGAAATGCATTCTCATCTTGCCGGAAATATGAGCCAATACCTTGTGGCCATTATCCAGTTCCACCCTGAACATGGCGTTGGGCAACGGTTCAATGATCGTTCCTTCGACTTCTATCGCTTCTTCCTTGGCCATAGTCTTTCCTGATTTAATCTAAAAGCGTCAAAACAGACTACTATAATACACAACACAAAAAAAGAGAAGTAATTATTCTCTCAACTGAAGGCCTCTCGGGAACTCAATACCAGCGGGCCTTCTCCGGTAACCGCCACCGAATGTTCGAAATGGGCCGACGGCTTGTTATCGCAGGTAACGACCGTCCAGCCGTCCCGCAACACCCTCACTTTATGGGTGCCGACGTTCACCATCGGCTCGATCGCAACCACCATACCTTCCTGCAGCCTCGGGGAGCCGCTCCCCTGCACGAAATTGGGAATTTCCGGCGCCTCGTGCAGAGACGACCCGATCCCATGCCCGACGAATTGTCTGACGATCGCCAGCCCGTTTTTCTCGACATGGTCCTGAACGGCCGCTGAGATGTCGGACACCCGGTTACCGGCCACCACCCGCTCGATCGCCTTCATCAGCGACTCCTCGGTGACTTTGAGCAGCTTGTGCTTGACGCTGTCGATCCTGCCAACCGGTATGGTTACCGCGGAGTCGCCGTAATATCCTTTGTAAAGGGTACCGAAATCGACGGAAATGATGTCGCCCTTTTTCAGTTTCCGCTTCCGCGACGGAATTCCGTGCACGACCTCCTCATTGATCGACACGCACAAACTCCCCGGGAAGCCGCGATATCCCTTAAAGGCCGGGACCGCACCCCGTTTCCTGCAGAGCTCTTCGGCCAGTTGATCAAGTTCCAGCGTGGTGATCCCCGGCGCCACCGTCTTCTCCAGCAATGTCAGGACCTCGGCGACGATCCGGTTGGCTTCCTCCATGATGCGGATCTCGTCACGACTCTTGATCGTGATGGCCTTCCCGCCGGACCCTTCAGCCGATCCGTTCACCGTTTATCTCCGGCCTCGAATTCTCCCCTGCTTCAAGAAACCTTCGTAATTTCTCATCACCAGGTGAGACTCGATCTGTGAGATCGTATCGATACTGACACCGACGACAATCAGCAGTGCCGTTCCGCCGAAATAAAACGGCAGGCTCAGCTGGGAGATCAAGATGGTCGGCAGGACGCAGATCGTACTCAGGTAAATAGCACCGATAACCGTCAGCCTGGTCAGCGCCTTGTCGATGAACTCGGCGGTACGCTTGCCAGGCCTGATCCCGGGTATGAACCCGCCGTTTTTACGCAAATTTTCGGCAACATCCTCGGGCTTGAACTGGACCGCCGCATAGAAAAAGCAGAAAAACACGATCAGCCCGATGTAGCAGATATAGTAATAAACCGTTCCCGGCGACATGGCGGCCGAAACCCGCTGCACCCAGTCGATCTGGATGAAGCTGCCGATGGTGGCCGGGAACATCATGATCGATGATGCGAAAATCGGCGGAATGACGCCGGACACGTTGATCTTGAGAGGCAGGTGTGAACTCTGCCCGCCATACACCCTGCGGCCCACCACCCGTTTTGCATACTGGATCGGAATGCGCCGCTGGGCCGTTTCGAAGTAGACGATCACCGCGACCACACCGAACATCAGCAGAATGATGAACGGCACGAAGAACAGCTGCACTTCCCCCGCCTTTACCAGTTCGACGAGGTTTACGATCGCCGACGGACCGCGGGCGACGATGCCGGCGAAGATGATCAGGGAGATACCGTTGCCGACGCCGCGTTCGGTCATCTGTTCTCCGAGCCACATCAAAAATGCGGTACCCGAGGTGAGCGTGATCATGGTCATCAGCTTGAACTGAACGCCCGGGTCAATGACGATCATCTCGCCGCCTGGTCCCGTCATGCCTTCGAGTCCGACCGCGATGAACGAGCCCTGGATAATGCTGAGGACGACCGTGCCGTACCTGGTGTATTGAGTAATTTTACGGCGTCCCGATTCGCCTTCCTTCTTCAGCGCTTCGAGCTGCGGTATCACCACGGTAAGCAGCTGAATGATGATCGACGCACTGATGTAAGGCATGATGCCGAGCGCGAAGATGGAAAAATTCTGCAGCGCACCGCCCGAGAACATGTTGAACATGCCGAACAGCGTCCCGGCATTCTGCTGAAAGAAGGCGGCGAGCGCCTCACTGTTGATACCGGGAGTCGGCACCTGCACACCGACCCGGTAAACCGCCAGCATGATCAGGGTGAACAGCAGCCGTTTCCGTAGCTCGGGAATTTGTGCCGCGCTTTGCAATCCGCTCATAATAGTCCTTAGACGCTAAAAAGCGGTTTCCCCGTGAAGGGAACCACTTGCTCAATGCTTCTTCCAGCTATTCCGCTGCCACAGGCTCTTGGGTCACCGTGCCGCCGGCCTTTTCGATCAGTTCCCGGGCCTGTTTGCTGACGCGGTCGACCTTTATCGTCAGCGCCTTGGTAATTTCGCCGTTGGCCAGCACCTTGACCAGCCGTCCCGGTTTGACCATGCCGGCTTCGACCAAGGCCTGCTGGGAAACCTCCTGACCCGCCTCGAACGAGTCGAGCTGGGTGAGGCTGACGATGTCGAATTCCCTGCGGAACTTGTTGTTGAACCCGCGTTTGGGCAAACGCCGCTGCAGCGGCATCTGGCCGCCCTCGAAGCCTGGCTTCGATTTGAACCCGGACCGGGCCCTGGCGCCTTTGTGACCGCGACCGGCAGTTTTGCCGAGTCCGCTTCCCGGTCCGCGCCCCACCCGCTTCTTATCTTTTTTCGCACCCTTCTGGGGCGAGAGATTTGCCAGCGTTATCATTTATTTCTCCTCCACTCGAACAAGGTGTGCAACCTTGGCAAGCATACCCCTGATTTCAGGCGTATCTTTGCGGGTGACCGTCTTGTGCATCCTGGTAAGGCCAAGCCCGGTCAGGGTCGCCCGAATCTTCCGGGTACTGCCGATCTCGCTCTTGACCTGGGTAAAGGTAATTGTATCAGCCATCTCACTACACCATAAATTTTGTATATGAACGTTCCCCGCACGACCGCCGGCGGGCGACCAGCAGCCTGGATCAGGCGGTGATCTCCTCCACCGTCTTGCCGCGCAACTCGGCGATCCTGCGAGCACTTCTCAGCCGTCTCAATCCGTCCAGCGTGGCTTTGACCATATTGTGCGGATTGTGAGACCCGAGACATTTGGTCAAGATATTGGAGACGCCGGCAGCCTCGAGAACGGCGCGAACCGGCCCGCCCGCGATCACCCCGGTACCTTCCGAGGCCGGCTTGAGCAGAACCTTGCCGGCGCCGTACTTGCCGGTAATTTCGTGCGGAATCGACACGTCGGTAAGAGAGACCGAGCGCATATCCTTGCGCGCCCGTTCGATGCCCTTGCGGATCGCCTCAGGAACCTGATTCGCCTTTCCCAGCCCGTACCCGACTTTGCCGTTGCCGTCGCCGACAACCACGATGGCGCTGAAGCTGAACCGGCGGCCGCCTTTGACAACCTTGGCTACGCGGTTGATGTAAACAATCTTTTCAATGAGTTCCTCGGCCGTTTCGCCTTTAGAACGTTTAAATTCAGACAAGGGACACCCCCATTAATAGCTTGTTAAAAATCCAATCCGCCTTCACGGGCTCCTTCGGACAGCGCTTTGACCCGGCCATGGTAGAGGCAGCCGCCGCGGTCGAACACGACCTTCGTGATACCGGCGGCCTTTGCCTTTTCAGCGATCAAAATCCCGACTCTCTTGGCGGCAGCGGTTTTGCCTTTTTCGTCTTCCTCGGGAAAGCCTTTATCGATGGTAGACATCGATACCAGCGTCGTACCGGCTGAATCATCGATTACCTGCGCATAGATATGCCGGGCGCTCTTGAACACACGCAGACGCGGCCGCTCGCTTGTGCCCACAATCTTTTTTCGAATCCGTTTGACCCGCTTTTGCCGGGCAACGTTACTGGGATTTGTTTTTGCCATTGTCTTTATCTCAACCAGTTAAAATCTTCTCTGTTAATCGAAGCTTATGACGATGCACCGGTCTTACCGGCCTTGCGCTGAATATACTCGCCTTCGTAGCGGATACCTTTGCCCTTGTAAGGTTCTGGCTTGCGGATGGCACGGATCTGTGCTGCGGTGAGACCGAGCGCTTCCTTGTCGATGGATTCGAGAACAATTGTCGTATTGTTTTCGACATTGCCTGAAATCATTTCGGGAAGCTTGAAATCAACCGGGTTCGAATATCCCACATTGAGGGTCAGGTTCTTGCCGGAGGCACTGGCACGATAACCGACCCCTTCAATGACCAGTACCTTTTTGAACCCCTGGTCGACGCCGATGACCATGTTGTTGATCAGCGAACGGGTCAACCCCTTGAAGGCGTTGATCCGTCTGTCGGTGACATCGCTTTCAACCACGATCTGATTGCCGTCGATCTTGAGTTCTATTTCAGGGCGAATGGTGCGCACCAGGCTGCCTTTTTTCCCGGTCACCGAAACCTCCTGGCCGTTGACCTCTACCTTGACGCCCGCGGGAATCTCTATGGGCATTTTTCCAATTCTGGACATGTTTTCCTCCGATTTCGGTATGTGCTACCAGACCTGGCAAAGCACCTCGCCGCCGGTATTGGCCCTGCGTGCGGCGCGATCGCTCATCAGACCCTGAGATGTGGATACGATCGACACACCGAGTCCGTTCAGAACGGTGGGAATGGCATCTGCCCCGGCATACTGCCTCAATCCTGGCTTGCTGACCCGTTTCAAACCGGTGATAACCGATTCGCCGTTGGGACCGTACTTGAGATTGATGATCAATGTACCCTGGGGACCTTCATCGGTAACCTCCCAGCCTGCAATGTAGCCTTCTTCCTGCAGGACCTTCGCAACGTTCACCTTGATTTTCGATTTCGGCATTTTCACCGACTCGTATTTCACCATTACTGCATTTCTGATCCTGGTCAGCATGTCTGCCAGGGGATCGCTCATCGACATAGCGAACACTCCTTATCTCTCATTTTACGGTATCTGCACCGTCAGTCCCTACCAGCTGGACTTGGTTACGCCGGTAATCTCACCTTTTGAGGCCAGGGTCCGAAAACAGATACGACACACACCGAATTTCCGAATATAGGCCCGAGATCGTCCACAGAGCGGGCAACGATTATATTTGCGAACCTTGAACTTGGGTTCCCGCTGCGCCCGAGCAATCATTGATTTCTTAGCCAAACCAACCTCCAAATAAGTCCTGAATATGCGCTTTAGATTCGTTTACTTTCTGAACGGCATCCCCATCAGCCTCAGCAGTTCCAACCCTTCCTCGTTGGTTGGAGCCGAGGTGACGATAGAAATGTTCAACCCTTTGATCTTGTCGATCTTGTCGTAATCGATTTCCGGAAAGATAATCTGCTCCTTGATTCCCAGGGAGTAGTTGCCGCGGCCGTCGAATCCTTTCGGCGACACGCCGCGGAAGTCGCGAACCCGGGGCAGAGCGATGTTGACCAGCTTGGAAAAGAAGTCATACATCTTGTCGCCGCGCAGCGTCACCCGGCAGCCGATCGGCATGCCGGCCCTCAGCTTGAAGCCGGCGATAGATTTCTTGGCGTTGGTGACCACCGCCTTCTGGCCGGCGATGAGGGTCAGTTCCTGCGCCGCCCCTTCTACAATTTTCGGGTTCTGCACGGCCTCGCCAAGCCCCATGTTGAGCACAATCTTCTCCAGTTTGGGGACCTGCATGACATTGGTGTAACCGAACTCCTCCGTGAGCTTCGGCACACAATCGTTAACATAAAATTCCTTAAGCGCACCCATGTATAACTCCTGACGTCACTCGCGGTGACCTGTTATTTTCTTTCGATCGATTCGCCGCACTTCTTGCAGAAGCGGACCTTGCTCCCATCCTCGAGCACCTTCCTGCCGATCCTGCCGGTCTGCGTGCATTCCGGACAGATAAGCTGAAGATTCGAAACATGGATCGGAGCCTCGCGCTCGACGATCGCCCCCTGCTGGCTCGCGTCTCGCGGCTTGGTGTGCCGCTTGATCATATTGATCCGTTCCACCGTCACCTTGTCCCCGGAGGGGTAAACTTTCAGAACCTTCCCAACCCGACCTTTGTCCTTGCCGGCGATCACTTCAACCTGGTCGTCAGCTTTCAGGTAATTTTTGCCTTTTGCCATGGTTATACCTATTTTCCCTGTATCTTCGATATCCGCTTTACAGCACCTCGGGCGCCAGCGAGATGATCTTCATGAACCCCTGATTCCTCAGCTCGCGGGCGACCGGTCCGAATATACGGGTACCGACCGGCTCGCCTGCAGAGGAAAGCATAACAGCAGCATTCTCGTCAAATTTGACCCAGGTATCGTCCAGCCGCTTCATTTCTTTCTTGGTGCGGACGATAACCGCCGTCATGACGTCCCCTTTCTTGACTTTGGCGTGGGGAATAGCTTCTTTTACAGCCACCACGATGACGTCGCCGATCCCTGCATATCTCTTTTTCGTGCCGCCGAGAACCCTGATGCACATCACCTTGCGTGCGCCGGAGTTGTCGGCCACATTCAGTATTGTTTCTTCCTGTATCATAATCTCACCTGACTCGCTTTCCGCCTGGGCGGGATGTCAATCAACCCGATGAAAACCTGTTATACCGCCTGTTCGAGCACGGACTTGACCCGCCAGCGTTTGCGCTTGCTGAGCGGCCGGCACTCTTCGATCAGCACGACATCTCCGACGTTGCAGCTGTTTTGAGGATCATCGGCAAGATATTTGACGCTGGTCTTTACAAATTTACCATAGAATTTATGGCGAAATTTCCTCTCGACTCGGACGACTACCGTTTTGTCCATTGCATTGCTGACAACGGACCCCGTCCTGGTTTTCCGTATTTTCTTCTGTTCGCTCATATCTGATTTCACTAAATTGTGATTACGTCACCGTAGGTGACCGGCATTAGCCAACCGTCCGCTCGTTTACAATGGTTCTGATTCGCGCGATATCTTTCTTAATTTTCTTGATCCGCGAGGTATCTTCCAGCGGCCGCAGCCGATGCTGAAACGACAGGTTGCCCAGTTCCTCGCGCAGTTCCGCCTCTTTTTTGACGAGGTTAGGCTCGTCCATTTTTCTCAAATCTTCGGCTTTCATAGCGTGCTCTTCTTAGAAATAACCTTGGTGCCAAAGGGCAGTTTGTTGCCGGCCAGCGTCAAGGCGCGTACCGCCATTTCCTCATCGACCCCGGATAGCTCGTAGAGGATCTTGCCCGGCCTGATCGGGGCCACCCAGTACTCTGGGTTTCCCTTCCCTTTACCCATCCTGGTTTCCGCCGGTTTTTTGGTAATCGGCTTGTCGGGGAAGACGCGGATCCAGACCTTTCCGCCGCGCTTGATTTTCCTGTTGATCGCAATACGGGCGGCCTCGATCTGCTGGGCGGTCATCTTGCCGCTGCTGGTGGCTTTCAGCGCGTATTCTCCAAATGAGATGGATGAACCCCGCTGCGCGGTGCCCCGTATCTTTCCTTTGAATACTTTTCTATGTCGTACCTTTCTGGGACTTAACATGTCTTACTCCGAACCTGTCTGAGCTGAGATCACTCGTTGAGGTCTCTCAATTTTCGTTTTCAATGCCCTCAAGAACTTCGCCATGGAAGATCCAGACTTTCACGCCGATGATCCCGTATGTCGTATTTGCCTCGGCCAGCGCATAATCCACATCGGCACGCAGCGTGTGCAGCGGTACACGACCTTCGCGGACCCACTCGCTGCGGGACATTTCAGCACCGCCGAGACGGCCTGCACAGGAAATTTTGATACCCTGAACACCGAAGCGCAGCGCCGAATTGACCGCTTTTTTCATGGCGCGCCTGAAGGCAACCCGCCGCTCAAGCTGGGACGCGATCGATTCGGCTACCAGCTGGGCGTCGGCTTCAGGTCTCCTGACTTCCTGGATATCCAGGGACACAGGGCGGTCGACGAACCGCTCGAGATCTTTCTTCAGGGTTTCGATTTCCGCTCCCTTCTTGCCGATCACAATCCCCGGCCGGGCGGTGAACAGCTTTACTCTGATCTTGTCGCCGGTGCGTTCGATCTTGGTTTTTGAAAGTCCGGCATGATAAAGACGTTTTTTCAGAAACTTACGGATCTTCTGATCTTCGATGAGATAGGAAGCGTAGTCTTTATCGGCATACCAGATCGAATCCCACGTTCGGGTGATATTCAACCTGAGTCCTATTGGATTAACCTTCTGGCCCAAAATAATCCTCCAACTGAGTAGCTTTCTCTAATAGGTACACGTACCAGTTATCGTCTCGATGAGGTCTACGCCTCATCCAGAATTACGGTTATGTGGCTGGTCCTCTTGATGACCTTGGTCGCCCTGCCCATTGCCCGGGGCCGGATCCGCTTCAGACTCGGTCCGCCATCGACGGCAATTTTCTTGATGTATAAACTGTCGACATCGACCTGATCATCCTGGGTTGCGTTGGCAACTGCGGACTCGATCACCTGACGCAGAATTCCCGCTCCTTTCTTGGGCATGAACTTCAGCGTGGTGATGGCCTTGTCAACGTTCATTCCCCGCACCACATCCGCTACCAGCCTGGCTTTCTGCGGTGAAATGCGGATATATTTCCCTACGGCTCTGGTTTCCATGTTATCTGCTCCAATTACCTCCAACCTGATGTCAGAGTCCTATTTCTTGCGATCGGCTGCATGACCGAAGAAGGTTCTGGTGGGTGAAAACTCGCCGAGCTTGTGTCCGACCATGTTCTCGGTAACGAAAACCGGTACGAATTTCTTGCCATTGTGAACAGCGAAGGTCAAACCGACCATCTCCGGGGTGATGTCAGAGCGCCGGGACCAGGTCTTGATCACTTTGCGCGACCCGGACTCAACAGCCTGCTCCACCTTTTTTGCCAGATGGTCATCCACAAACGGGCCTTTTTTTACTGAACGAGACATTATCTACTCCTTATTTTGATCTTCGCTTGACAATCATTTTGTCAGACGCCTGCTTCTTTCTCGTCTTGTAACCTTTGGTCGGCTTACCCCACGGAGTGCATGGATGACGGCCACCGGAGCTCTTGCCCTCACCGCCGCCCATCGGATGATCAACCGGGTTCATTGCCACGCCGCGAACGGAGGGCCGCTTGCCGAGCCAGCGGGAGCGACCTGCCTTGCCGAGCTTACGGCTTTCATGTTCACGATTTCCGACCTGACCGATACAGGCCCGGCAGAGGTGATGAAACTTGCGGACCTCACCGGACGGCAGCCTCACCAGAACATAGCTGCCTTCCTTGGCCATCAGCTGAGCCGATGCACCGGCACTGCGCACCAGCTGGGCGCCTTTGCCGATTTTCATCTCGATGTTATGAATGACCGTACCCAGCGGGATGTTTGCCATCGGCAGGCAGTTGCCCGGCTGAATATCGACGTTGTCTCCGGCCACGACTTGATCGCCCACAGTGATGCCGTCGGGTGCCAGGATATATTGTTTTTCACCGTCAAGATAGCTGAGCAGCGCAATATTGGCGGACCGGTTGGGATCGTACTCTATTGACACAACCTTGGCGGCGATATCTGTCTTGTTGCGTTTGAAATCTATAATCCGGTATTTCCGCTTATGCCCCCCACCTCTGTGCCGGGCCGTGATCCGGCCCAGGTTGTTGCGGCCTGCGCTCTTGGATAGCGTTGTCAACAGGCTCCGTTCGGGACTGCTGTCGGTCAAATCCGGATTCCTGGTGGACGCATGATGTCTTTTACCGGGTGATGTCGGTTTATATGTTTTTATGGCCATGATTTCCCAATCGCTCCATCCGTTTCGTTGGACAACTGATTTTACGGTTGCTTCGCTGTTAAAAGTCCTCTGTTACAGTTCGTCGACGAAACTGATCTCGCCTTCGGCAACCGTAACATAAGCCTTTTTCCAATCCTTGGTGTAACCGATATGACGTCCAACTCTTTTCTGCTTGCCGCGCATGGAAACGGTACGAACCTCGCCGACCTTGACGTTGAACATCTTTTCTACCGCTTCCTTTATCTCGATCTTGTTTGCCTCAGGATGAACCTTGAAGACCACCTGGTTCTTGAGCTCCTGCTGCAGATTCGCCTTTTCGGTAAGGCAGGGCCCCTGTAGTACGTTGTGAATATTGTTCATGCCGTAAACCTCTCTTCCAGGCTCTCGATGGCCGGTTGCAGGACCACAAGCTTCTCGTGCAGGAGGATATCGTATACATTCAATCCTTCCGACTTCATAACCTTGTATCCCGGTACGTTGCGGGACGACTTGCTGAGTTCGTCGTTGTCCGCGGCGATTACGATCAGCGCGTTGTTCAGCTCGAGGACCTTCATGATCGAAACGAAGTCCTTGGTCTTGATCGCCTCCATCGTGAAATCGTCAAGCACAACCAGATTACCCTCCTGGAAACGCGCCGACATCGCCATTGAGACCGCCTGCTGACGAACCTTCCGGTTCAGTTTGAAGCTGTAGTCACGGGGTTTGGGACCAAATGTGGTACCGCCGCCGCGCCACAGAGGCGACTTCCGGCTTCCCGCGCGGGCCCGGCCGGTGCCTTTCTGACGATAGGGCTTGGAGCTTGACCCTGTGACCTCCTTGCGGGTCTTGGTGGAGGCGGTCCCCGCCCGGCGGGCAGCACGCTGCTGGCGAACCACGTCATGAAGCAGGTGCGTTTTGACCTCGCGGTTGAAGACCTGGTCGTTCAACTCGATCTCGCCGACCTTCTCGTTCTTTATATTCTTTACTTCTACCGTTGACATGTGTTTCTCCTTGGAGCGGCCTTACCTGACTATTTTGAGAAGATTTTCAGTAAACCGTTCTTGGCTCCGGGAACGGAACCTTTTAAGAGCACGACGTTCTCGTCCGGCCGGATATCGACGACGGAGACGTTCTTCTTGAGAACCGTTTCGTTGCCCATGCGGCCCGGCAGCTTCTTGCCTTTGATGACCCGGCTCGGCCACGCGCTCTGCCCGATCGAACCCGGCGCCCGGTGGAACATGGAGCCGTGGGTGGCCCGACCACCCTTGAAGCCATGGCGTCTGACGACACCCTGGAAGCCGCGTCCCTTGCTCAAGCCCTGAACGTCGACCGTTGCTCCGATCTGGAAAACGGTGTCCAGCGGCAGCTCCTGTCCGACCTCGAATTCTTCCGGATTCTCCACCCGAAATTCGCTGATATGATAGAATCCTTCTTTTCCGGCTTTCTTGACATGACCGGCATGGGGCTTGGTCACCCGGCTGGCCCGCTTTTCATCAAAACCAAGCTGGATGGCGTTGTATCCTTCAGCCTTGACGGTTTTAATCTGAAGAACCGTACAGGGACCGGCCTCAACGACGGTCACGGGAATCGCAAACCCCATTTCGTCGTATACGCGAGTCATTCCCAATTTCTTACCCAATATACCTAGTGTCTTTGGCATGATCGTACCCGATGCTACAATTAATCTGTCTTATCTGCTGCCCCTCACCGATTACGGCAGCTTGATCTCAACGTCCACACCGGCGGACAGTTCAAGCTTCATCAACAGATCGATGGTCTGCTGGGTCGGCTCGAGAATGTCCAGAAGCCTGCGGTGGGTCCGCATTTCGAATTGCTCTCTCGATTTCTTGTCCACATGAGGAGAACGCAGGATACAGAACTTCTTAACCGAAGTCGGCAGCGGAATCGGTCCGGCAACAGACGATCCGGTACGGCGTGCCGTATCCACGATTTCATGGGTTGACTGGTCCAGCAACTTATGATCGTACGCCTTCAGGCGTATGCGAATTTTTTCTGTCGGTATCATCTCTGCACCCTAGGCCAAAATTTCACTGATAACGCCGGCGCCTACCGTGCGGCCGCCTTCACGGATCGCAAATCGCAGACCGACATCCATCGCGATCGGCGTGATCAGCTCCGCCTCGATCGACACGTTGTCGCCCGGCATTACCATCTCC
>JAJDNR010000223.1 GCA_022340565.1 Desulfofustis sp. | reverse complement strand
ACTTTCATTTCCGACAGATCGACCCCTTCTTTCATCAAACGGTGCAGGGTCTCGTTGACATCGTCAGTGCGGATGGTCACCGCCGCGTCGTTGATGAACAGTTGCCCGGAGGGCAGGCCGAGGTCCGGAACCGGTGTGCCTCTGGGCAGGCTGATGGTGTTGGTCCGGCAGTGGGCGTCAATGAGCCCTGCCGGACTGTCTTCCGCGATAATCCTCCCCCGATCCATGATGGCGACCGTGTCGCAGAGGATCTGCGCCTCTTCCATCGAGTGGGTGGTGAGGATGACGGTTTTGCCAGCCTCTTTGATATCCTTGACAATGTCCCACAGATAGCGGCGCGACTGGGGGTCCAGTCCGGTCGACGGTTCGTCGAGAAACATCAGTTCCGGCCGGTTGACCAACGCCAGCGCCAGCATCAGCCGCTGACGCTGGCCGCCCGACAGCTGGTGGTTGCGCTGCTGCAGGATCGGCTGGAGGTCGCAGCGCCTGATAAGCCAGTCCAGATCCTCGGGTTTCTGGTAGAGTCCCCGGTAGCACACCAGGGTCTCTTCGACGGACAGGAAATTCAGCAGCGAGGTGTGCTGAAACTGAATGCCGATCTCCTGTTTGAACGAATCTTTGCGGGGATTTCCCCGATAGAGGATGGTACCGCTGGTGGGTTCGATGATATCCTCGATCATCTCCATCGTGGTGGTCTTGCCGGCCCCGTTCGGGCCGAGCAGACCGAAACAGCTTCCTTCCCTGACCGCAAATGACACGTCGGCGACCGCGGTAATTCGTTTGTACTGTTTGTGCAGGTTGTTGACTTCGAGAATCGGCATCATCTCATAATAATCAGGAATTCGAATTTGACGATCAGCCGGTTTTTATTTCCCGGGTGTGCCGGCCTCTAACCGACACATTCTGTTCATATTGACATGGAAATAATAATCAGTTACAGTTGACAATTATTCTTATGAAGGGGTGAAACGCACATGAGAATGACGAATCAGCGAGAGATCATTCTCAAGGAGCTCCGCGACAGCCGCCAGCACCTGACTGCCGATCAACTGTACGAGCGGGTCAAGAAGAGCATGCCGCGCATCAGTCTGGCAACGGTGTACCGTAACCTTGAAACCCTCTCTGAAGCGGGAATCATCGGGAAACTTGAAATCAGCGGCCGGCAAAAGCGCTTTGATTATGAGATAACGCCGCACCATCACATTTATTGTCTGCAGTGTCAACGGGTCGATAATATCGAGTTCGAGCAGGAACTCGTCGATCAGGGGGCGATGGCGTCGACCAAAGGGTACCGGATCACCGGTTATCGGGTGGAGTTCGTCGGCATCTGCTCGTCGTGCAGAAAGACCGAACCTTGACCCGCAGTCTCGTGTCGGCGTTCTAATGGAATAATTGCGGCTAATCGGGGAGCAGATCGTAAAAATAGGTGATGATATCGGTGCGGGTGACGATGCCGATGATTTTACCGTCATGGCTGACCGGCAGGTGGCCGATATTTTTCCGGATCATCAGCTGGGCCGCCTGGCCCGGTTTGAGATCCGGCGGTATGGTCGTCACCTTGCGGGCCATGAAGGCCTTGACCGGGCTGTTCCACTGCTTGTCCATGCGTAACTTTTTCAGATCCCAGAGCACGATGATGCCTTCCAGATGGTCTTCGTTGCCGACCAGCACACCCCGGATTTTCTGATCCTGCATCAAATCCCTAACCTCGAACATCGGTGTCGAATTGGTCACGAAGGTAACCGGAAAGGACATCAGGTCGGCAACCGTGATCCCCCCGGTCTTCTGCTCTCTGATAACCTCGACGAGCCTCTTTTTCAGCAGGTCGGGCTGATGGTCACCGTTTCGGCAGGTGGCCGATCCGGCGGCCGGATGTCCGCCGCCCCCCAGCCGCCGCATGATCTTGCCGACATCGATGAAATCACCGTTTCGGCTGCGGCCGATGACGGTGCTCGACTGCTCGTCGTTGGCGCAAATCACGAATACCGCATCGGTGTTGATGATCCGTCGGTACATGCTGACAATCGCCGCCAGCATGGGCACTTTTTTGTCGGGATGCAAAACGCTGATGCCGATGCTCAGATGATTGTGTTTCATCTGTTCGGTGTTCTTGATCATGGCAAACAGGATATTTCGCTGCACATCCTCGTACGGAGGATTCAGAAAGAACGACGCCACGTTGAGATCGGCGCCGTTGGCCAGCAGATAGGATGCGGCGGCGGCATCCTCGGCGGTTGTCGACGGGTAACTGAGATGCCCGGTGTCCTCATAGAGGCCGATCAGCATCACCGTCGATAGCAGCGGATTGAGGTCCATTCCCCGCCGTTTCATCTCCCGCACCAGCAGCGTCACGGTGGCTCCCACCGGTTCCTGGCAGCGAAACGAGGCTTCGATGTCGCCGCCGTTGTGGTGATGGTCCCACAGGCTGATTTCCAGATTCTCGCGGTCCTTGAGGACTGCAACTCGGCCCAGCCGCCGCCACTGGTCGGTATCGACGACGATGAGCTGCTCGACGCGGTCGTAGTCGACTTCGCTGGGGAGCACCAGGTTGAACGCGGTTTTATGGGTGGAGAGAAACTGGGCGACGTTGGTGTTCACCGATTTCGAAACGATCCCGACCGCATTCGGATACAGCAGCGTCGCGCCGATCACCGATGCCAGCGCATCGAAATCGGTGTTTCTATGGGTGGCGATTACCCGCATCGAAACGAGGAAATGTGAATCAGTTTTTAAACTGGTAAACGGGGCGCACCCGAGGGTCCTGGTACAGCCCCATGTAGCGCGGCGCCAGGGCCCGCAGCGTGGCCTGGCGATTGCCCGGGGACGGGTGGGTGGAGAGGAACTCGGCAGGGCTGCTGCTCCCTACCTTCTCCATCTTTTCCCACAGCGTGGCCGCGGCGTTGGGGTTGTATCCGGCCCGTGCCGCCAGTTCCAGCCCCATCGCATCGGCCTCGGTTTCAGCCGATCTGCTGTTGGGCAGCTGAATCGCCAGCATTGCGGCCAATGCGGAGCCGGTCAGGATGGCGCCGCGATTATCGCTGTTGCGGCTGGCAATGCCGACGCCGAGAATTCCGAGCTGGGTGGCCATGGCCATGGACATGCGTTCGGCGGTGTGATTGGCGAGCGCATGGGAGATTTCATGGGCGAGAACCTGGGCCAGTTCGTCGTCGGTCGGTTTGACCTTGTCGATCAGACCGGTATAGATGGCCATTTTGCCGCCGGCCATGCACCACGCGTTGACGGTCTCAGGGTCGTCGATCACCTTGATGCTCCAGTCCCACGATTTGGTGTATGGATAGAGCTCGATTGCCTGGGCGATGATGCGGCCGGTAATCTCTCTGACCCTGGCTGCGGTGGCGGGATTGGAGTCCACCTTGCCTTCTTTCACCAGGGGCTGCATGGTCTGCGCATAGGCCTTGCTCGACGCCACGATGGCCTGCTCGGGAGACATCAGCATCAGCTGGTGGCGGCCGGTCGGGCTGGTCGCGCAGCCGGTCAGGAAGACCAGCAGTATCAGGGCGCACAACCGTCTCATGACGCCACTATAACAGAACGGTCCTGAAAAATACATGGATTTGACTCTGAACTGCATGTACAAACCGCCGGATGGTGCGGGGAATCATCCTCTCCGATCCGCCCGGTTCCTCGATCGACTGTGCCTGCCGGGTCAGGCCCTGATCTGCTCCACGGCCAGCATCCGGTCTATGAAATCCAGCAGGAACTGCCGCTGGCCGGCGCTGGCCCAGGCGATACAGCTGCAGTGGAGGTTGGTTTTCGAGCGTACCAGCAGCTCGAAACAGAGCCGCTTCTGGTCCAGGTCGACCGCCAGGTAGAAGGGTGCGCACTGGTGGTGTCCCTGCTGGGCTTCGCCGAGCAGGTCGTCGGGCAGCTCCAGCCAGAAGATACCTTCTACGGGGCCTGGTTTCAGGCTCCGTTTCAGATACGATTCAAGATTGTCCCGTTCAAAGACGGACAGTTCGTCAATGACAATTTGTCTCATGGCTGTTCGCTCTGAAGATCGGCTCGTCGCAGGATCGGTCAGAGATCGAGATCGGTGGTGTCACGATTGAGGTTCTCATAGCCGTCTTCTCGCACGACTACCATATTTTCCAGCCGCACTCCTCCCCAGCCGGGAATGTAGATCCCCGGTTCGATGGTGATCACCATGCCGGCTTTCAGTTTCCGGCGGCTCCTGAAGGAAACCGAGGGTGCTTCGTGCACCGCCAGGCCGACGCCGTGCCCGAGCGAATGGCCGAAGTGCTTGGAGTGCCCCTCGCCGGCGATGATTTTTCTGGCAGCCCGGTCGACGTCTTTGAGGACCGCTCCCGGCTTGACTGACGCCATTCCCGCCAGCTGTGCCTTTCTTACCAGCCGGTGAATGCGGAGGTAGGTGTCGTCGGCCTTGCCGACCATGAAGGTCCGGGTCATGTCGGAACAATAGCCGTCGAGGACCAGGCCCATGTCGATGGTGACTGCGGTATCGGTGCCGACCACGGTGTCGGTCGGCACCGCATGGGGCAGCGCGCCGTTTACGCCCGCCGCGACAATGGTGCTGAAACTCGGTCCGTCGGCACCGGCTTCGTGCATCTGTGTTTCGATCGCCGCGGCGATTTGTCTTTCCGTCATCCCCGGTGCAAGGTTCGCATAAACCGATCGGAAGACTTCCTCGTTCAGCGCCACCGAGCGTCTGATGAGATCGATTTCAGCCTCGCTCTTGATTAGGCGCAGCCGCTCTACCGCATCGGTAAGCGGAACCAGCCGGATACCGTTTTTTTCGGCGAGATCCCCGAGTTTGAGGCTGAAGCTGTGCAGCGTATAGTGACTCTCGAACGCGAACCGTCTGATTTTGAAATTCCCCAACAGTTCCTTGAGCAGCGGCAGGATGCCCCGCCGGTACAGCAAAACCTCCAGCGATGTCTGCCGCTGAGCCTGGAGCTGATAGCGAAAATCGGTGAGCAGCCGCGCCTCTCCGCGGGCCGGCACGAATATCAGGCCAGAGGTCTCGTTGATGCCGTGATCGGGAGCCTGGTAGCCGCTCAGGTAGCGCCTGTTTTCAGGCCGGCTTACCAGCAAGGCATCGATCTTCCTTCGTTTCAGCCAGGCCTGGAGCCGCTCGATCCGTTCGCGGTAATCGAGATCCGCAGCTGCGCGACCGCTCATGTCAGATTCCAAAACGCTGCCTGATCAGTGCCTTGCGCTGGTCGAGCGCGTTGTTGTACTGGCCGTTCAATTCCGCCGAGGTCCGCGACCACTGTTCCTGATACTTCGGGTGCATAGCCGGATTCAGGGCCATCTCGTCACTGACCTCCAGACCCTGCTGCTGAAGCTGCACTTTCAGCTGGTTCAGGATCGATTCGTCGAACTGCTGCTTTACCTGCTCCCGATGCTTGCTGTACTGCTCGAGAATCTGCGCGAGTTCCGAACAGATGGTGCTGATATCGGCGGAATTGCCGCTGAGCTGCCGCAGTCCTTTGAGGCTCAGCCGCGACTGCTCGGAAATCTCGCCGCCCCGCGGCAGCACGATATTGCGCAGCATGGTACTGGCCATACCGCCGCGGATTGCCATCTGTTCAGCCGGTGCTTTCGAGTTCAGCAGCTCCAGCAGATCCGCCGCTTCTCCGTTGAGATAGGCGGCCGCCAGACGCATTCCCTGGTTCTGCAGGTCTTCGTCCGCCGGAGCATCTTTCGCTTCGGCGGCGAGACGCGCTGCCCGCTCCATCACCATGTCCATGGTGCTCCTGATTTCAGCCATGATATCCTTCTTGGTTGTCTGATTGCTCTGATCGAAAAAGCCTTGCCCATATGTACCTAAGCAGAGGGACATACGCAAAGCAATACTAGTCATCCTTGATGCGCTTAACCAGGCGGGCGGCAAAAAAACCGTCGAGGCCGAATGACGGGAGGGGGGCGAAACAGCCGTTACGGATCAAATCCCCGCAGGTCCCCGGTAGATGACGACGACAGTCGCTCATGCAGAAATTCGGGTTCTGGTCAAGAAACCGGTCTACCACCTGTTCGTTCTCCTCCGGTTCGATGGAGCAGGTCGAATAGACCATGACCCCTCCCGGCGCCGCCATACCAGCAGCGGTTGACAGCAGCTCGAGCTGTCTGCCCGCATAGCCGGCCAGATCGCGCTCCCTGCGGTTCCAGCGGATGTCGGGATGTCTGCCGATAACCCCGGTGCCCGAGCACGGCGCGTCTACCAGAACCCGGTCGAAGCGGGTCGTGCAGGTGGCGGCGTATTCCTGCAGCGGTCGATCGACCAGGTCGATGTCTGCACGATCACGCAACGATGCGAGTGATTCCTTGAGCGTGCGGAAGCGGCGCGGATCCGGTTCAACGGCGGTGACCTGCACCCTCTTGCCTTCCGCAAGTTCGATGAGCTGGATGGTTTTCCCCCCCAGACCGGCGCAGCCGTCAAGAACGGCGAGATCGGCTGTGAACGGAGCCAGCAGCATGGTGGCGAGCTGGGCGGCCTGATCCTGCACATGGACGCGGCCGCTTCTGATTCCGGCGATCTCCGTAACCGGGCCGGTGAAATCCCTGACGATCACGCACTGCGGCGCGTAAGCGCCCGCCTCCCACAATACCCGGTCGCGAGACAGCTGTTCACAGAGGGTTCGTCTGGCATCCTCCGATCCGGCCCGCAGGCTCAACAGTGGCTCGAGGTTGTTATGACGGCAGATATCGATCATCGTCTTTTCTCCGTATAAGCGGTGCCAGCGGTCGGTCAGCCAGGCCGGATGGTTAAGCACCGGCCGGCCGTTGCCGTCGGGGTCGTGGGGCAACGGCAGCTGGGCCTGCAGCCGCAGGTATTGCCGCAGTACGCCGTTGACGAATCCCTGCAGCCGGGCGGGAAGCCCTCTGGCCTTGATGACGTTGACCGTTTCATTGATGGCCGCCGGCGGCGGCATACGGTCGAGGAAGCATATCTGGTAGAGTCCGCTGCGCAGCGCCTGGCGGACGAACGGCTTGATTTTATCGGCCGACCGCTCACACAGGAGATCGAGCAGCCGATCCAGGTGATCGCGGTTGCGAAGCACCCCGTAGATGATTTTCATCGCCAGTTGGCGGTCGCTTCCTTCCACCCGGTGCTGTCTGGCGACCGCCTCGAAAAGGGTGGAGACCGGCTTGCCCGTGTTTTCGAGCTGAAGTAGGGTCTCGACTGCGGCGAGGCGGGCTGTTGATCCGGCCATTTTCGTAAGGTCTGCGTTGCTGTTAGAACCCCGGTGAAGCCTGGGATTGATATCGTCCGAGGCTCCCCCGCTGGCTATCAAGCCGCCATTATACCTGGTTGGCGCCAATCAGGCGATAGTTCCGATCGACACGGTGCCCCGGCGAAGTGCAACCGCTTCTGGACACCTTCCCCGCTTGCTGGTAAAGTTACCGATTAACAGCCTTGGAACGGTTGCAGCATAAACGCGGGAGCAGCGCATGAGACACGGGGTACAGGCAGCAGCATCGGTTGTCCTGATGCTGGTCATGGCGATATCGGTGGCCGGGCAGGCGTCGGCCATGACCCTGGAGCAGGTCAGGCTCAGAGGCGAGCTGAACTGCGGGGTTTCCAGCGAGGCTCCCGGGTTTTCCAGGCCGGATCCCGGAGGCGACTGGCACGGCCTGAACGTCGATATCTGTCGGGCCGTGGCCGCCGCAGTGCTGGGCGATGCGACCAAGACCAGGTTTGTGCCGCTCAATGAAACAGATTCGGTGACCGCGATTTTGTCCGGGGACGTTGACCTGCTGGCCATGAACCTGGAGTGGACTCTGAGCAGCGATACGCTGATCGGGCTCAATTTCGCCGGAATATCCTTTTACGACGGCCAGGGTTTCATGGTTCCGGTCGCTCTGGGGGTGCAGAGTGCGATGGAGCTGAACAAGGCGTCGGTCTGCACCGAGCATGCCGACGCCGATACCAGCAGCCTCAAGATCTTTTTCGGAACCCACGGTCTCGAATATAAGATCATCAAGCCCTCCAGAACCAGATCGCTCATTGCCGAAATCGAATCCGGCAAGTGCCCGGTGGTCAGCGGAGACGTCTCCCGGATGGCGGCATTGCGGCTGCAGCTCTCCAGTCCTGAACGCTACGCGATACTGCCGGAGCTGATCTCACGAAGGCCGCTGGGCCCCGTGGTACGGCAGGGGGATGACGGGTGGTTCAACATTATCCGCTGGGTTCTGTTCGGGCTGTTCATAGCCGAAGAGAAGGGGGTTACCTCGGATTCCATCGATCAGGCGCAGAACCGGGAAGATCCGGAGATTGCCGCCCTTCTCGGCCTCAAACCGGGGATCGGCAAAGGCCTCGGCCTGACCGACAAGTGGCTCTATGAGATGATCAGACAAGTGGGCAATTACGGTGAAATCTTCGATCGCAATCTCGGACAGGGTTCTGAACTGCACCTGGATCGCACCATCAACGCGCCCTGGAATCGGGGAGGACTGCACTACGGGGCGTCGCTGCGCTGATCCCCGAAGAGAACGTCGATGGATTTTGATGGCTCCGGCATGCCGGCTCGGATTCATCGAACCCTCCACCCGGATATTTCACGAGTTGAGACCGCCTGCGAGTCAAAATTTCTTATCTATACGTTCGTTTTCCATGAACTATTCGGATTAAAACTCAACCCTGACTGAAACCGGCTTAGAGTTCCGATATCAGATCGAACAGCTGACGATCCGCCTCGATCTTCGCACGGTTGCCGATGATTGCACGGAAGCTGCCGTCGGTCATCGCTTTGATCCGGCCGGCAAAGCCGCGCAGATCATCGATGGTGGTGGCCGTGATCTCCTGGACCCGCTGCCGTTTCAGCTCGGGCGTAATGCCGCACAGGAATTCATTGCGCGCGGCGGCGCCCCGGGCCGCCGCACTCTGGTGCGGATCGAAAACGCCGTAAGTGCCGATGACGATCTGCTCGAGCGCCTTGCCGGACAGATCGATGGAAGAAACCACGGCCGGCAGTTTGTCGTAGGCGTCATAGGTTTTCTTCACCTGGGGATCCCGATAGCTGATCATCGCCATATTGCCGGTGAGGGGGCTGAACTGGATGAAACATCCGTAGGCGCCGCCGATCTGGCGGACGCTGTTCCACAGATAATCCCTGGACAGGTAGGTCTTCAACACCTCGAACGAGCCGTTGTACCCGGCTCCCGCCTCGAAGAGGGGCCCGCCCTGCACCGCAAACACGATCTCCGCCGCAGTTACGAAGGCTTCGCTTCGAGCCAGTGCTATCTCTCCCGCCTGCTGCGGTGGATAAGCCGTATCCGGAATCGCCTCAACGATACGGTCGCCGACGCTTCTGAAGCGCTCGATCTCCTGCCCTTCTGCGGTGATGGAAATGACCAGGTTGTTGCGGTTGAGCAGGATCGACGCGATCTCCTGCAGGGTCGCGAGAAAGGCCTCCTCCTGCACGGCATAGCTCGAGGCCAGGTCTTTCAGGGCCCGGTATGCGGTGATCCCCGACCACAGTTCCTGGTACCTTCCGGCCAGGCTCAAGTGGGAAAACACCCGGGTTGCAGCCAGACCGTATCCCTCGCTCTGGGCACTGTGCTCGGCCCAGGCAAACTCACGCCGGACGATCTCCGCGATACGGCTGCGGTCTGCGAAGCTGAAGTCGGAAAAGATCTCCGCAAGCAGGTCGATGCCGCGATCCAGATAATCGGGCAGCATCTTGGCTCCGACCCACAGGATCGGTCTGACCGACTCGGGGCTGCCGTGCATGGTGTAGGCGTTGATGGCATGGCTCAACCCGCCGGTGCAGGTGGCGGATTCTTTCGCAAAAGCGACGTAGTTCAGCCGTCTGGTGCCGATTTCGGTGATGATCGTACCGAACAGGTCGAGCAGCGGCAGATGTCGGGCGGGCAGCGTCGACAGATCGAAACCGATATCGACATAGGAAATCCGGTTGGTCGGCAGCTCGCTGATCAGGGTCTGCCGGCCGAACAGGGTTTCCGGGACGGCGGCGTGAAAATCGATACGGTCGGGCAGATCTTCGAGCGATAACTGCGGCAGCAGGGCCAGGGTCTCGTCGTCGCTGCTCTGCTCTTGAATGGCGATGAGTTCCCGGGTGCGGTCGACCAGCCGCTGTTTTTCCGCATCGCTCAATCCCTGCTCGTAGGCATCGAGTCGTTGCCGTTCCTGTTTCGCGGTTTCCCTGATTTTGGCAGGGTCCGGTTGGAGCACCACGTTGACGGTGGCCGGATTGTCGAGCAGCCTGGTGGCGATGAGTTCCTCGAAATACCTGCCTTCAAGCGCTCTCTGGCGAATCGATTTGAGCACTGCATCGATCTGAAGCGCTTCGAAGGGATCGGTGCCGTACTTGAACGCAGCCAGCGTCTTGGACTGCAGGTCAAGTCCGCGCTGAGCCTTGCTCGCGTCTTCACGGACTCCGAATTCATACTTGTTCAGTTCGGCCAGCACCAGTTCCCGGTCAAGCCCCGCGTCAATGATTTCCCGCAAGGTTTCCCGGTACAGGCTGGCGAAGGTATCGAGGTGCTTGGCTTCGGAGCCGACCAGGTAGGTGATCATCACCGTGTTGAAACACGAGGAGGACAGGTAGAGTCCTCCGAAATCCTTGCAGATTGAACTGGAGACGATCTTGTTTTTCAGCGGCGACCCGTCCGAGTTGAAGAGGATGTTGGCGATGATCTGAAAGGCTCCGTTCTGTTCCCGGTCAGCCACTGTCCCGACATGGGTCCCGACCGCCAGGTAGGTCTTTTCAGCCAGATCGGCGGATTCGACGCCGTAGCGGTCACTGATGGTTACGGGAGCCGCGATGATGGTTCCGAGGTCGACCTCGGATCGCTCGCCTCTGGTCGGGAAGGCGCTGAGAAAACGGTCCTGGAGGAAGCCGAGTTCGTCCTCGAGGGGGGCATCGCCGTAGACGAACAGCGTGCAGTTGCTCGGGTGGTAGTGCCTGGCATGAAAGTCGCGAAATTGTTCATAGCTCAGTGACGGGATGTGGCGCGGGTCTCCGCCCGATTCGTAGGCGTAGGTCGAGCCCGGCATGAGGCCGCCGAAGACGTGATGAAAAATGAGCCTGATCGGGTCGGAGAAGGCCCCCTTCATCTCGTTGAAAACAACCCCCTGGAACTCCAGCGGGCTCTGTTCCGACTCCTTATGGTAATGCCATCCCTCCTGCTCGAAGGTGGCGGCTTCGAGCAGCGGGTTGAACACCACGTCGCAGTAGACGTCCATCAGGTTGAAATACTCTTTGAGGTTTCTCGTCGCGAACGGATAATAGGTGATATCGGATCCGGTCATCGCGTTGAGAAAGGTCATCAGCCCGCCCTTGTTCATCTCGCCGAACACGTCTTTCACCGGGTATTTCTTCGAGCCCATCAGCACCGAGTGCTCGAGGATATGGGCAACGCCGGTCGAATCGGTGGGGGTGGTGTTGAAAGCGACCGCGAAAGTCTTATTGGTGTCACTGTTTTTAATGGCGATCAGAGGACAGCCGAGCAGTTCATGTTCGAACAGCTGAACGTCCGAGGCGATTTCTTCGATATAGCAGCGCTTTTTCAGGGTGAATCCGGCAATGCTGGTCATATGCGGGTTCCGTGTTAAAATGTTTTTTCCGAATCGATCAACAGGGTGACCGGTCCGTCGTTGACGAGCGAGACTTCCATCGCCGCCTGGAATCTGCCGGTGGCGGTGCTGATGTTTAATCCGTTCACCGCTGTGATGAACAATTCATAGAGGGGCAGCGCCTGTTCCGGGGGAGCCGCATCTGAATAGCCGGGTCTTCGACCCTTTCGGCAGTCTCCGTAGAGGGTGAACTGCGACACAATAAGCATCTCGCCGCCAATATCAGCCAGAGAGCGGTTCATTTTCCCCTGGTCGTCCTCAAAAATGCGCAGATGCACGATTTTCTCGGCAAGCCAGGCCGCATCTCCAGGACCGTCGGCCGATCGAATCCCGAGCAGAACGACGAGCCCCCGGCCGATAAAACCGATGGCTTCCCGGTCGACGGATACCTCTGCCCTGCTTACTCTTTGTACGACAGCTCTCATGGCGATGATTCCGGTGCGTGGATAGGGGTTGACTGCCGGGGCGATTGTCGACTCTACCTACCGAAAACGGCAGGAGCTGTCAACAACCGAGCTGCCGAATCGACCGTTTGAATCACCGCCGGATAGGTGTACAATGCGTTTGATGCGGCTGAACACGTACTTGCTGCCGGCCGGCAGCCGCCGGCAGCGACTGATTTCCCAGGGGTGCGGAGATGCGGATGAGCGGCCTTGATCATATGGTTATGACGGTTGCTGATATTGATGCAAGCTGTGATTTTTATCAGCAGATACTCGGAATTGAAATCATCGGCTTCGGAGACAACCGTAAGGCGCTGAAAATCGGTGACCAGAAAATCAACCTGCACCAGGCCGGCCGTGAGATCGAACCCTGCGCCAGACATCCGGCTCCCGGCTCGGCTGATGTCTGTCTGATTGCCGAAACGCCGATTCCCGAGATCGTCGATCAGCTCGGCATCGCCGGAATCGCGATCGAACTGGGGCCGGTTCAGCGGACCGGAGCGCGGGGCCCGATGATCTCGGTCTATATCAGGGATCCCGACGGCAACCTGATCGAGCTCAGCACCTATTATTGATCGGCCGGCTTGCCGGAAAGCACGGGGGCGATCACGGTTTGCTGAACTGGACCAGAACCACCGAGACGTTGTCCTCCCCGCCATTGAAGTTGGCCTGGTCGATGAGCATCGTCGCCTTGGTGTCCGGCTCCAGGTCGTAGGACAGGATCGCTTCGATCTGCGCTGACCGCACCATCGAAGAAAGGCCGTCGGAACAGAGCATGAAGATGTCTCCGGCCCGCACGTCGCTGCCGATCATATCCACCTCGAGCTTCCCGCCACTGCCGACGGCCCTGAGGATGAGGTTCTTGAGGGTGTGGGTTTGCGCCTGTTCGGGAGAGATGATGCCAAGATCCGCCTGCTCCTGTACGAACGAGTGATCGGTGGTCAACAGCTCGAGTTTCCCGTTCCGCAGCCGATAGGTTCTGCTGTCGCCGACATGGCCGACGACCACCTGATCGTGCTGGTAGGCGAGCAGTTCTGCCGTACAGCCCAGCCCCCTGTGGGCCGGTTGCTCGGCAGCATGGGCCCGGATGCGGGTGTGGGCGGTCTGGAAGCATTCGATGATCAGCTCGCGCAGCAGCGCATCGGTGAGGCGATGTCTCGGCGTGGACCCAAAAAGTTCCACGACGGTTTCCCGGAACAGCGCAGAGGCTACCTCGCCCGCTGCCGCCCCGCCCATTCCGTCGGCTACCAGGAAGTAGCGGTCTTCGACATCGACAAGGCAGGTGTCCTCATTATCGGCACGCACTGCCCCCTTGTCGCTTCGGCAGCAGGCGCTGATCTTGAAAAGAGGCTTCATGCAACCTCATAAAACCGTCGCCAGCTCCGTTCGCTGGTGATTGACGGGGCGGTAACGGATTAGATTGGAAAACCCGGATATTATCGGTAAAATGATAATCAAAATGGCATGGTCGATCAATCATTTTGTATGCTGTTTCAAACGCTTATTTCTGCCTTTTGCGGCCTGCTGCGGATGCCTGCCAGAAGACGCGATGGTGACAGGGGAATGGAGTGAATCCGCTACAATTCGGCGATAAGTATATCCTGCTCGATAAGATCGGTTCGGGGGGGGTTGCCGAGGTGTTCCGCGGCAAGCTCACCAGGGAGCAGGGATTCGAAAAGCTCCTCGTCATCAAGAAACTCCTGCCCGAGCACAACGACGACCGGGAGATGGTCGATATTTTCATCAGCGAGGCCCGGCTGGCGGCGCTGATGCAGCATGATAATATCGCCGCCATTTACGATTTCGGAGAAATTGACGGCGAGTATTTTCTCGCCATGGAGTATCTGTCCGGCAAGAATCTTCATGCGGTCATGGCTCGGGTCCGCGATCACCAGGAATCGTTTACCCCGGCCCATGCGCTTGCAGTCTGCTCCCGAATCTGCGAGGGCATGGAATATGCCCACTCGCTCAGAGATCTGCAGAACAAGCCGCTCAATCTCGTTCACCGCGATCTGACCCCGCACAACATCTTCATCACCTACGACGGAAAGGTGAAGATTCTCGATTTCGGAGTCGCCAAGGCCGAACTGTTTGATAACAAGACCAGAGAAGGCGTCGTCAAGGGCAAGATATCTTATATGTCGCCGGAACGGCTCACCGGTGAAGCTGTCGATTCCCGGGCCGATATCTTTTCGATCGGCATCCTGCTCTATGAAATGATCGGTAAGGCCAGGATGTACCAGGGAGATACGGCCGAGTTGATCAGGAAGTGCCTGACCGCCGATTTCGTAAATCTCAGAGAGCTTGCACCGAACCTGGATCGGCGGTTCTACGCGATCCTCGACAAGGCGCTCGCCGTCGATGTCGACAGACGATACCGGAGCTGTGCGGAGATGCAGGCTGATATCGAAGATCTGCTGTTTGACCTGCAGCAGCGTGTCGACTCAAAATTTCTCAAAACCTCGATCCGGCAGCTCTTTGCACGTGAGTACGAGGAAGAGCAGCGGAAGATCGCGGTGCTGTGGACCGGGTATGACGGGGCAAAGCCCCCCGCAAGCGACGGGACGGACCGCTTTATCCGTCCCCGGGACGAAAACCGAGATGAATCCGATAAAACGGTGCTGCTGCGCTACCAGCCGGCACTGCAGCTGGTAAAATCAAAGACCAGGGAGTGGCACGGCCGGGTCAGGCGGATGGCT
>JAJDNR010000186.1 GCA_022340565.1 Desulfofustis sp. | reverse complement strand
AAGAGGCTGTCGCTGACCGCTCTGGCCCATCGCTATTTCCCCGATGCCGACATCGTGATCGGCGAGGGTTTCAAGAAGGAGCGCCAGATTGCCAAGATCGAAGTAATTTCCGATCCCAGCCAGACGCTTCGCAGGGAGGTGACCGGGGTTATCGCCGTAGCCACCGATCTCGACATCAGCGCCGATTATGTGTTCAGGCTCGGGGAGGCGGCCGAGATCGCGGAATTTATCTGCAAACGCTTCATCGACAGCGACAGGAAACGGCCGGACAAAACTGCGCTGCTGGTCAATGGTAGAAAAATCGTGCTGAAGGAGTTCATCCAGGAGTCGCTCGCCGGCGTCGTGGCCGGATATGTCCGGACCCTGAAGGTCGGCGGCGATATCGATGAAATCGATTTGCGGATCAGGCTCAAACCGTAAACCTTCCGGTTCGGCCGGGGCCGCTCCACGCCGGCGAAGGAATTAATGCTGGGGCGGCATCAGAGTCGGCTTTCGAAGTAGGGTCTGAGTACCTCTGGTATCGCCACGCTGCCGTCTTCCTGCTGGTAATTCTCGATCACCGCCACCAGGGTCCTGCCGACCGCCATTCCCGATCCGTTCAAGGTATGGACGAGCCTGGATTTTTTCTCGCCTTCCGGGCGATAGCGGATGGCGCCTCGGCGCGCTTGAAAATCGAGGAAATTGGAACAGGAGGATATTTCCCGGTAGGCTTGCTGGCCGGGCAGCCATACCTCGATATCGTAGGTCTTGGTGGCCGAAAATCCAAGATCGCCCGAGCACAGCGTCACCACCCGGTAATGGAGCCCGAGCAGCTGCAGGACCTCTTCGGCGTCGGCGAGCAGGGATTCAAGTTCGGCGAAGGAGGTTTCCGGGGTGGTGAATTTGACCAGCTCGACCTTGTTGAACTGGTGCATCCTGATATAGCCGCGGGTATCCCGGCCGTATGATCCAGCCTCGGAGCGGAAACAGGGGGTATAGGCGGTGTACTTGATCGGCAGATCCTTTTCTTCGATGGTTTCGTCCCGATGCAGGTTGGTGACCGGAACCTCGGCGGTGGGGATCAGGTAGAGATCCCAGTCCTTGATCTTGAAAAGATCCGCCTCGAATTTCGGCAGCTGACCGGTGGCCGTCATGGTCGGGGTGTTGACCAGATAGGGCGGCAGGATTTCCCGATAACCGTGTTTCTCAGTCTGGAGGTCGAGCATGAAACTGGTCAGGGCTCGCTCCATGCGGGCGCCGAATCCGGATAGCACCGCAAACCGGGCACCGGATATCTTGGCGGCCCGCTCGAAGTCGAAAAAGCCCTGGTCTGTTCCGATTTCCCAGTGGGGCTTCGGCTCGAAGGAGAATTCCGGCTTGCTGCCCCATCGCTTCACCTCTACATTGTCACTGTCGTCCGTTCCCTCGGGAACCGAGTCGTCGCAGAGATTGGGAACCGACATCACGATATCGTTGAGTCGGTCGTAGACCCCGGCCAATTCATCGTCGAGCTCCTTGACGCGGATTCCAACCTGCTTCATTTCTTCGATGAGCGGCGCTGCGCCGGCTTCGTCCTTGCTTTTCTTGAACTGTGCGATTTCCCTGGAGACCGTGTTGCGCCGGTTTTTGAGCGACTCGACTTCGCCGAGGATCTGGAGCCGTCGCCGGTCAATCTCCATGAACCGGTCCAGCATTTTGGTGTCCAGACCCCGTTTAGCGGTTTTTGTTTTAACCAGTTCTATATGTTCCCGTATAAATCGTAATTCAAGCATCGTCCTGTTTTCCTGGAATTTTTGCTGTTTTTTGTCAGAACCCCTTGTTTAGCACGGCCATGGAGTGAGCGCAACATCTATCAAATTGCTTTTCAGCCATGCATCTGATATTTTCACGTGACCGCAGCGCCGATGTCCGGACCGGTGCGGTTATGCTGCCAGGTACCTGAACCTCGATCGACATGGCTCTGACTGAAACAAAACCGGGATTGCTGATATTCATCAACGAACTGCGCAGGTCGATACGGGCGCTGTTCATATCGATCGTCGTGGTCACCGGGGTGATCTTTTTCCTGGCTCCGCATCTGCTTCAGATCGTCCAGGCCCATCTCGCCGAACAACTCTATTTCTTCTCGGTTTCCGGCCCCTTTCTCGCTCATGTCAAGCTGGCGCTGTTCGGGGCCTTGTACGGCCTGATGCCGTGGATCGTGACCGTCATGCTGCGGGCCGTCGGCAAGCCGTTTCGGGTCACCAGACGCCAACTGATCCTGTTCAGCTTCTTCACCTGTGTGTTGTTCTACTGCGGCACCGTGTTCTGCTATTTCATAACCCTGCCGTTCGGCATCAATTTCCTGCTCGGTTTCGGATCGGAGGAGTTGAAGCCGGTCATTTCCGTCGGCCGGTTCGTCAATTTCGTGACGATTTTCATTCTCGCCTTCGGAATCATTTTCGAACTGCCGATTTTGATGGTGTTCGCCGCCAAGATCGGTCTGGTCACGCGCAGCTTTTTCGGTCGTCACCGCAAATATGCGCTGCTTCTGATCGCCATCGCCGCAGCCTTACTGACGCCGACGCCCGACATCGTCAACATGCTGCTGATGGGAGGGCCGTTGTACATTCTATACGAGGCGGGTATCGTGATTTTGATGATCATGCGGATCCCCTGATCTCAGCCGAACTCCACGACCTCGTATCCATGCTGCTGCAGAAGCGCTGCGGTAACGCCCAGTCTGGAGACCCCGCATGACGGGCTGCGGGCTTTCATGAAAACGGTGCGGATCGGCTGCCGCCTTGCAACCTCCAGCACCTGGCGGGCCCCTTCAATAAATGCGGCGGTGACGTCGCTGCCGTCGGTGCAGATGACCCGGGCTCTGCCGTGAAGGACGTCACTGCCGTCCCCGTTGATAATGTCGGCCGGGCAGCGCGGGGTGGGCAGGCCGCCCAGTTGCTCCGGACAGAGCGGAATCCATGGGGCGCGCCCGATTGCTTCGAGACATTCGGGACAGCGCCCGGCCTTGCCGTCGTATCTCGTTGCCAGGCCGGCCAGACAGGCGCTGACGAGGATCAGATCTTTTGTGGACATGGGCCCCCCTGAAGTGGTTAGATGGACTGACAGATAAACCTTGACGTGGTCTGAAACATATTGTGGTCGTGGTGAGAAGAAAACCCAAAAAGAAACTGACGCCGCTGCAGGAGAATCGGCTCCTGAAAATAACCATCGTGCTGATACTTGCGGCACTCGTGTGGCTGCTTGTTGCCCCTGGAACGGGGGTATACAGCCTGCTGAAGCAGCGCCGCAGGACGGCTGAGCTGGAAAAACAGACCGAAGAGCTGGTATTGCGCAACGAACAACTGCGCGCGGAGATCGATCGGCTCGAACATGACCGTGCCTATCTCGAGCAGGTTGCCCGGGAAAAGTACGGTCTTTTGAAAAAGAACGAGCGGGTGTTCGATTTTTCCAAAGCGCCCGCGGAAGAATGATACCTGGCTGGAACCCGAACCGGGTCCCTGTCAGGAGGCTCAGGAGAAGCCCGATCTTCCGCAACCGGCTGAGGCCGGCGGGGCAATCGGTGAGGACGATCCTCCCCTTACGATGCTCGAGGCCGACATCACTTTTTTGACATCGCTGCTCAGGCACGAATCGCATGTCACGGAGGTGGTATCCGTGGACGATACAATGGCTTCAAACTCTGTTCCGCACGAATTGCAGATAAATTCATAGATTGGCATACACGTATTCCTTGGCTTCGGGTGCAGTGCTGATGTTTTGCACACCTATTAAATAATTTGCTTTAATAGAATAATACACTATTGCCAAAAATAAAGGTTATTTCGACCTGTCCATGAACGTCTCTATTCAATGAGGGCTTTGAATATCTTGCACTCGTGGCAGATGCCGATTTTCTCCTTGTATGAGGTTTCGGCCGTGCAGTCGCACAGGGTTCCGCAAAGAAACCAGCACAGGTGGCCACTCTGGAATTCCCAGGCCGGGCATTGCTCTTTCTCTTCGCAGTGTTTCTGCTCCCAACAGGGGACCAGCGTGTCGTTGGTTCCCCGCTGATTGATCAGCAGAAAGAACAGCTGCCGTTCGATGTGGGCGGGAATGGACCGCCAGCCCTGTTCATAGCTGTGCACGGTCTTCAACGACATGCCGAGCAGCGCAGCCAGCTGCTTCTGGGTTTTGCCGAGTTTCTTACGGATCTTGCTGAATTCCTCTTTTTCCATGATGCGGTTCCAGGTGCTGTTTGTTGTAAAGGTAAGGCTCCGAAAGGCCAGATTAGTGTATATGCTCATATCGTATACCACAAACGGGTGAAAAGTGCTCCGGAAAAGTACTACATATTGGAGAAAATCGGCGGGGAGTGTAAATATATTAATGAAAACAGATTAATATCGAGCTGTTGAAAGCGGTTGCGCCGACCATTGAAACCGCTATTATAGATCGTGAAGATTATCGCTCGTTCGTTCCAATCACTGGCAGGATTCGATGACCCGGACCCAATTGCTGAGATCGCTGCGCGCACTGGTCGCCTATCACCGGTCGTGCGGCATAAAATATTATCCCGGGGGAGGCTATCTGCGCTCGGGACTTCAGGTTCCTGACCGGGTTCCTGGCAGCGGGCCGAATCCGGCACCGGCGCGCCCGACGCCCGCCGCCGGGCCTGCCCACCGGACCCCGGATTTCCGGTTGCAAACCGCCGCACATATCGATGAGCTATGCCGGGAGATCGGGCGATGCCGCATCTGCGCCCTGCACCTCCAGCGCAAAATCAGTACTCCGGGCCGGGGCGGTTGTCACCCGCGGCTGCTGATCGTCGGCGAATGGCTGGCGCATGGCGACGCCCCTCTTCAGGGAGACGAATTGTTCGGTATCGAGCAGGACGCTATGGTGGGCAACATGGTAAAGGCGATGGGCCTGGCCCCCGACGATGTGTTTATCACCAACCTGATCAAGTGCAGTGTGGAACCAAGCTACCGGGGGCAGGCCGATCATCTCGCAGCCTGCGCAAGCTATCTGAAACAGCAGATCGCTCTGTTGCGCCCACGGGTCATCTGCACCATGGGGACCGCA
>JAJDNR010000181.1 GCA_022340565.1 Desulfofustis sp. | reverse complement strand
GGAGCGCGGGGCGCTGAACCCGCTTCCCCAGCGACGCCCTCATCGGTCCGATTTCAATGATTCCCGCTGAGCGTGGAAGGTTACGATGCGTTCGAGCAGTTGCCTGGCCCTTCGTTTCAGCTTTTTCCGTCCCAGGAATTTGATTCGGCTGGAGAGCTGCAGGAATTCCTGGTTGTCCAGCGGTCCCTTGAGGTCGATCGCAAATGGCTTGTAGGTCCCGTCCCGGAGCCGCTGACAGGCAATGTTCTTCATGTTGATGTCGAACAGGAAGAGATCGTTGGCGATCAGGTAATTGCAGAAATGCTCGGCTACTTCGACCAGGTAGTCCAGGTCGCACCCCTCGCGGTAAACGACGATATCCAGCAGCGTTTCAGACACCTGCCCGTCGTGGTCGCGGATGCAGTCGCAGATCAGCCCCTGTCCCCGGTCCGTATCGACGAAGCCGCGGCAGCGGCTGATATGGTCGATTTCGCTGAGCATCCGGGTGATCTGGCGATAGCTCCGCCATTCCTTGCGGTTTGCATCGTCACCCCCGGATGCGTCGGGCAGCGGGACCTTGACGACCAGATCCGGTTTTTCCGGGAACTGATAGCAGGCCCTCAGGGTGCCGCTGCCGATCAGGAGGTTGTCGTCGAGCTGGATCATCAATGTGCTGTCCACGGTAATGAGTCGATTACCGGTGTTCCGGTATGTCGCCATCCAACCCCGATCCATCATGCACGGTTACTAACCGGCACCAGGTATCGAAGCAGCAAGCGTGTTTTACAGCCGGCGGCCGACACTGAAATTCGACCGATCGATTCCTGCCTTGATTCCTGTCTGCAGAAGACGACAATACTAAACCATAAGCGCCGATATTTTGAAAAGGAAGTTGTTCTGTACCCCTGCCTGTGTTATAAAAACACTTTCCCGAAAGAAGTTTTACAGGAGGCAGTTGAGCCCCGTCTGGAGACACTCTTTTATCTTCGATATCAGGAGATTGACGTGAAACGTGACGAGCATGAACCGGCACAGCTTGTGTGCCCGAAATGCCAGCATCAGATCATCGTCTATCTGCCCCTCGACGATCTGCCCATCTGCCCGGAATGCAAGCAGGCGCGGATGGTTATCGAGGAACTTCTGGACGAAGGTAAAGCGTATTGATTTGAAGGGAAAAGCGGCAGTTTCGAAACGGGCGGCCGCATGCCTTTAACCGTTCATCAAAGCACAAGGAGAACATGATGAAAAAATTGGTAATGATGTGTGTTGTTCTGGCTGCGTTCATGCTGAGCGCGGTTGCCGTGACCGCCGGGTCGCTCGAGGACATTCAGAAAAGAGGGAAACTGCGGGTCGGCATGGAACCCGGTTACATGCCCTTCGAACTGACCAACAAAAAAGGCGAGATCATCGGTTTCGATGTCGATATGGCCAAGCGCATGGCCAAGGCCATGGGCGTCGAGCTCGAGCTGGTTTCCACCGCCTGGGACGGAATCATCCCGGCGCTGCTGACCGACAAGTTTGACATCATCATGTCCGGCATGACCCTCACCCAGGAGCGCAACATGTCGATCAACTTCGCGAAACCCTATATCATCATCGGCCAGTCCGCACTGGTTGCGAAGAAGCATGAAGGCACCGTCAAATCCTACCAAGACCTGAACGACCCCAAATATACCGTCGCCTCCAAACTCGGCACCACCGGAGAGCAGGCCACCAAACGCATGATCGGAAAAGCCAACTACATCTCCTACGAGACCGAGCAGGAGGGTGTTATGGAACTGATCAACGGCAAGATCGATGCGTTCATCTACGACATGCCGTTCAACGCGATCGCCTACTCTGAAAAAGGCGGCGACAAGATCTACCATATCATGAAGCCGTTCACCTACGAGCCGCTGGCCTGGGCGGTGAAAAAGGGCGATCCCGATTTCCTGAACTGGCTGAACAACTTTATGTTCCAGATCGAGAACGATGGAACCTACGAGAAGATTTACGAAAAGTGGTTCAAGGACGACTCCTGGCGCAAGGAAATCCAATAACAGAGGATCATAACACGTGACTGGAACGGACAGGGCATGGCCCTGGAAAATCCTGCTGGCGGTCATCCTGATTTTTTCGGCCGCTGCTATCTGGGGCTCGGTCAAGCGCATTGATTATCAATGGCGCTGGTACCGGGTTCCCCAGTACTTCCTGTATGAGGCCGAAGAGCCCATCAAGATTCCGTTCGACGGGGTGGTGGAGGGCATCGCCGTTTCCGGCGGCGATGCGCTGGTGACGCTGGTTTCCGAAGACGGTGAGAAGCAGCAGGTCAGCGTCGACAACGAAACGGTCAGGGTCAGCCAGGGAGAGGACCTCTTCGAAGGCGACACCATCGGCTATGTGTACCAGTGGCACGCCGGTCCACTGCTGACCGGTCTGTGGACCACCATGTGGATATCGGCGGCGGCCAGCGTACTGGGACTTATCATTGGCCTGGTCGCGGGGTTGATGAAGATATCCAAGAACTACACGGTGAGATCGCTGGCGGCGATCTATGTCGAGATCATCAGGGGAACGCCGCTGCTGGTACAGATCTTCATCGCCTATTTCTTCATCGGCACGGTCTTCAACCTCGACCGCAATGTTGCCGGGGTGGGGGCGTTGGCCCTGTTTGCCGGAGCCTATGTGGCCGAAATCGTCAGGGCCGGCATCCAGTCGATCCCGAAAGGACAGATGGAGGCGGCGAGGTCGCTGGGCATGAGTCTGCCCCAGGCGATGATGGACGTGATCCTGCCGCAGGCATTCAAGCGCATCCTACCGCCGCTGTCGGGCCAGTTCATCAGCCTCATCAAGGATTCGTCGCTGGTATCGGTCATCGCCATCACCGACCTCACCAAATCGGGGCGGGAGATCATCACCTCCACCTTTGCGACCTTCGAGATCTGGCTGGTGGTGGCGGCGATGTATCTGATCGTCACCTCGATTCTGTCACAATTCGTCTTTTATCTGGAGCGGAGGCTCAGGGTCAGTGATTAGAGCGGAAAACGTAACCAAGATCTTCACTGGACGGGGCATCACCGTACGCGCCGTCGACGGCGTTTCGACCACCGTCGACAAGGGCCAGGTGGTGGTTATCATTGGCCCCTCCGGTTCCGGCAAGTCCACCTTTATCCGCTGCGTGAACGGCCTGGAGATGTTCAATGAAGGCCATGTGTACATCGACGGGGTCGATATCGCCGACCGCAAGACCAATATCAACAAGATCCGTGCCGAAGTGGGGATGGTGTTCCAGCAGTTCAACCTGTTTCCCCACAAGACGGTGCTGGAAAACCTGACGCTCGCCCAGCAGCGGGTTCGCAGGCGCAAAAAGAAGGTCGCCCAGGAGAAGGCCCGGGCACTTCTGAACAAAGTCGGCATTGCCGAGAAGGAAAGCGAATATCCGTCGCGGCTTTCGGGCGGTCAGCAGCAGCGGGTCGCGATAGCCCGGGCGCTGGCCATGGACCCCAAGGTCATGCTCTTCGATGAGCCCACCTCGGCGCTTGATCCGGAGATGGTCGGCGAGGTGCTCGACGTCATGAAGACGCTGGCCAGAGAGGGCATGACCATGATGGTGGTCACCCACGAGATGGGTTTTGCCCGCGAGGTCGCGGACCGCGTGCTGTTCATGGACGAGGGCAAGGTGATCGAAGAGGGGACGCCGGAACACTTTTTTAAATCTCCGCAGGAAGAACGAACCAAACTGTTTTTGAAGCAGGTTTTATAACAGCAAATCCAACAAGGTGTTGAGCAGGAGGAATTATATGCGTTTAAGCAGGATTTTGGCGGCGGCGGTGCTCGGTATCGGGCTCTGTGTCTCGCCGGTCGTGGCCAAGGAGATGAATGTCGGTTTTATCTACGTATCGCCGATCGGCGATGCCGGCTGGTCGTATGCCCACGACCAGGGGCGGCTGGCACTCGAGGAGATGGACGGGGTGAAGACTGCTTACGTCGAGGCAGTCGCCGAGGGACCGGATTCGGAGCGGGTCATGCAGAACATGGCGCGTAAGGGATATGACATCATCTTCGCGACCAGTTTCGGTTACATGGATCCGATGCTCAAGGTTGCGAAGCAGTTCCCGGACACCGTCTTCATGCACTGCTCGGGCTTCAAGACGGCGGACAATATGGGCACCTATTTCGGCCGCATGTACGAGGCCCGCTATCTGTCCGGCATGGTTGCCGGGGCGATGACCAAGTCCAACACCATCGGCTACGTGGCCGCCTTCCCGATCCCCGAGGTTATCCGCGGTATCAACGCCTTTGCGCTCGGCGCCCAGTCGCTCAACCCGGATGCGACGGTGCGCGTTGTCTGGACCAAGACCTGGTACGACCCGGCCACCGAGAAAGAGGCGGCAAAGTCGCTGCTCGACGTCGGCGCGGACGTGATCGCCCAGCACCAGGATTCGCCGGGACCGCAGGAAGCCGCCCAGGAGAAGGGCGTCTACTCGATCGGCTACAATTCCGATATGAGCGCGTTCGCCCCGAACGCACACCTGACCGCTCCGATCTGGAACTGGGGACCGTATTACAAGAGTGTCGTCAAGCAGGTCCAGGACGGAACCTGGAAGGCCGGATCCTCGTGGACCGGCCTTGCCGAAGGAATCGTCGATCTTTCCCCGATGAGCGACATGGTTCCCAAGGACGTGCAGGATAAGGTGATGGCCAAGAAAGAGGCGATTAAAGGCGGAGAGAAGGTGTTCGTTGGCCCGCTCCAGGACCAGAAAGGCGTCGAGAAGGTCGGCGCGGGTGTGGCAATGAGCGACGAGGAACTTCTCGGCATGACCTGGTTCGTCCAGGGTGTGATTGGAACAACCGAATAAGCGAACCGTCATGGTGAAGCGGCGGACCCGGGTCTACCGCTTCACCGGAACGGTGCCCGGCGCTTTCAATCCGTCCCGGGATGCGATTTTATGTCATTGCTGCGGATCGTGAGAAGACAGGAGCCCCTCGGCTGGGGCTCCTGTCTTGTTTTATTGGCGGCCATCGGGGTTTCCCTGCTGCTCAGCTCGGTCGTGCTGCTGGTCGGCGG
>JAJDNR010000178.1 GCA_022340565.1 Desulfofustis sp. | reverse complement strand
GGCCGTGCGTTTGCCCTCATCGGTCACGATCACCGTCTGATCGACAAAACGAGCCTGCCGGTCCGGTCCCATCGCCGCCTGGACCGCGGCATCGCGGTCACCGCGCTCACGGACCTTTTCATGGCTGATGTCAACGTCGGTTTTGTCGACGAAGGCGCCGTCGAGACTGATCCTGACGAACGAGAAGCCGCCTCCCTCTCCGTGGCCGCCGACCGGAACCAGATAACCGATCGACTGCTGGCCGGCCTCGATGACCAGATAGCGGAACACCTCATAGAGGCCCATCGACGCCGGAATCGGGTTGTCCGCCGAGAATCCGAGCAGCGAGTAAACAACCCGCTCTTCCCGGGCGAATTCGTTGGCCTTCTTGGCCTTGTTTGTGAACACGAAGGTCATCCCCATGATCGTTCCCGCCACCAGGCAGGACAGCGTCAGGCGGATGATGATGGTAATGATCATCTTCATTTCTCACCTCCCGCCGGCGGTGCAAACCGTTTCGGCTTGAACCAGCCGTCCAGAACCGAACTGAGCGGGTTCATCAGCAGGATTGCGTAGCAGACGCCCTCCGGATAGCCGCCCTTGATCCTGATCAGAACGGTCAGCGCCCCGATGCCGATCCCGTAGACGAGCTGGGCCGTCCGGGTGCTGGGGGAGGTCACGTAGTCGGTGGCCATGTAAAACGCCCCGAGCAGCGCCCCGCCGGTGAGAACCGCCAGCAGCGGATCTCCGCTGAACAGCGTGTCGCCGCCGAAAATCCAGGTCAGAACCGCCATGGTGCCCAGCATCGAGACCGGAATGTGCCAGGTGATGTAGCGCTTGTACATCAGAAAGATCCCGCCCAGCACGATCAGAAGCCCGGAGGTCTCGCCGATGCAGCCCGGCCGCCAGCCGAGGAAAAATGACGGATAGACTTCAGCGGGGCTGCCGAATGCTTCCCGGAAGGCCAGCATGCCCTGCTCTTTTAACACCGCCAGGGGCGTCGCCGTGGAAATCGCATCGACCCCGGAGCTCAGGTAGGTGAAAATCGCTCCGTCGGTGAGCGGCGGCAGCCACGCGGAGGTCATCGCCACCGGGAAGGTGGCGAGCAGAAAGGCCCGGCCGAGCAGCGCCGGGTTGAAGATGTTGTAGCCCAGGCCGCCCATCAGGTGTTTGCCGATGTAAATCGCCATCACCGCTCCAAGGATCGGGATCAGAAAGGAAACCCCGGGAGGTATCACGAAGGCCATCAGCATGCCGGTCAGCGCCGCGCTGCCGTCCTTTACCGTTACCTCTCTCCCCAGCAGCTTCTGACTGATCGCCTCGACCGCCATGCAGCTGATCACCGAGACCGCGGTAATGAGCAGCACCTGGACACCAAAGACGAACACCGACAACAGCAGCGGCGGCACCAGACAGGCCACCACAGTCCACATAATTTTGTCAACCGACTCGTTGCTGCGCACATGCGGAGATACCGAGACATTCCACATCGCGGCGGCGGTCGGCGCCTGGTTCTCAGTTAGTTTCGGTTCGATGACGTGACTCCTTGCTCCCTGGGTTAATCAATTAAGGCCTTATCAGCGCTTGGCTTTCATTTTGGCCAGACGGACGAACTGTACGAGCGGCCGTTTTGCGGGACAGACATAGGCGCAACTTCCGCATTCAAAACAATCGAACACCCCGAACTGGGCAGTATCTTCAGGGCGGCCCGCTTCCACGTAGATGCCGATCTCCTTGGGCTCCAGCCCCATCGGGCAGGCCTCGAGGCACCAGCCGCAGCGGATGCAGTTGGACAGTTCCCGCGAATCGATCTCATCCTCGGTCAGAAACAGCACCGAAGAGGTGGTCTTGGTCACCGGGATATCCAGGGTGGAAACGGCAAATCCCATCATCGGCCCGCCCAGTACGATGCGGGCCAGATCCGGCTTGACGCCGCCGCAGAATTCGACGATGTCGCTCACTTTGGTGCCGACCTTGACGAGCAGGTTGGCCGGCCGGTTGATACCCCGGCCCGACACGGTGATAACCTTCTCGATCAGCGGTTTGGAGAGCACCACCGCGTCACGGACGGCCCTGGTGGTCGACACGTTGTGCACGACCACGCCTACGGCGGACGGCAGCGCCAGGGACGGGACCTTGCGGCCGGTGATGGCCTGGATGAGCTGCTTCTCCGAGCCCTGGGGATACTTGACCTCGAGCGCCACCACCCTGATATCGAACCCGGCTTCGGTCGCAGCCGCGACCGCCGACGACATCGCGGTGATCGCGTCGGGCTTGTTGTTCTCGATGCCGATCACGCAGGTCTTGATGCCGAGGATCTTCAGCAGGATTTTGCCGCCTTCGACGACCTCCTCGGCCTTTTCCAGCATGGTGCGGTGATCGGCGGTGATGTAGGGTTCGCACTCGGCGCCGTTGAGCAGCAGGGTGTCGACCGGGCTGTCGGCCGGCGGCTTGAGTTTCACATGGGTCGGAAAGCCGGCGCCGCCAATGCCGATGATGCCGGCATCGTGAACCTTCTTGAGCAGTTCTTCGGGCGTGCTCTGCCGCCAGTCTTCCTGAACCTCCCAGGTCGCCGGAGCGGCCTCGGGATTTGTCTTGATGGTGATCGACGGCGCGCTCACCCTGAGCGGGTGGGCCGAACTTCCCAACGCCTTGATGGAACCGGCGGCCGGCGCGTGAAGGGGCACCCCCAAGCCTTTGGTCACCTCGGCGACCAGCGCGCCTTCGCTGACTTCATCCCTTCGTTTCACCGTCGGAGTGCAGGGAGCGCCGATATGCTGGCCGAGGATCAGCTCGAGTTCGTCCGGCAGGGGCATCACCTCGATCGCCAGTTTTTCGGTCAAGCCTTTTAATTCCGGCGGATGTACGCCGCCTTTCGGGAATGTTAGATTCGCTGACATGGGTATCTCGTTTCAGACTATGATTATAACGCTCGCTATCGTCTCGCTGCGTGATTTTGCATCGCTGCCCGCGGCTGTTCTAGGCGATACCGGAATAGTGCTTCATGAATTGGATGCGTTCGAACCCGGACTGGTCGTCCTGGAATCTGTAGGCCAGACGTCCTCTGAATGCAGCGACCGCATCGAAGCCCTTCTCCTCCATCCACTCCTCGAGGCCGCTCAGGATCGCACCCACCCGGCCCGGACCGTGCTCATACAGCGTCGATACGATCTGCACCGCCTTGGCTCCGGCCAGCAGCATTTTCACCGCCCCGGCGCTGTCATGCACCCCGGTGGAGGCGGCGAAATCGCTCTCGATAAGCCCCGAGAGCAGCGCGATCCAGCGCAGCGGCAGGGCGATATCCTGGGGCTTGCTGAACACCCCGGCGGACCCGAGTTCCATGGTCTTGATGTTGATATCGGGCTGATAGTACCGGTTGAACATCACGAACCCGTTCACCTTCCCGGTCCAGTGCAGCCGTGAGGTGAGATTCGCCAGCGACGACGAATAGCTGCTCATCTTCAGAGCGATCGGTATCGAAACGACCTTGCGCACCTTGTTGACCACATCGAAATAGACCTGTTCGTAATCGGAACATTCCTTTTTGGGATCGCTGGGAAGCAGTGATATGTTGATCTCCAGCGCGTCGGCGCCGGCTTTCTCGAATTTGCCGGCGAAACTGGTCCACTCGTCGGCGGTCACACAGTTGAGGCTGGCAATGACCGGGATGTCGATCCGCTTCTTCACGTCGGCGATCATATCCAGGTATTCGGTCACCGCCGTTTCCCTGGTGTACTGTCTTACATAGTCGTAGGCATCGGGGTAGTCGGTCTGGTACTCGTCGAGATTCTGCTGCAGTTCGGCCTCGATCTGTTCTTCGAACAGCGACTTCAGCACCACCGCGCCGACCCCGGCTTCGGCCAGCTCCTGGATTTTCGCCGCCGACCCGGTCAGACCGCAGCTGCCGGCAATCAGAGGGTTTTTCAAGGTCAGACCCAGGTAGCGACTTGTCAGATCTTTCATATCTTCCTCGAGAACGGGTTAAGAAAGGCGCAGAAAAATCCCCGTCCGGGCGGCTCGAATCGCCCGTCCAACCCGGAAATCTGCGCATTTCCACATGAACCTAACCGTACGCTCAGTAACAAATCGCTGGCGAAAAATCAAGCCGGTTTTCTTTTGCATTCCCGGTCACTGGCTCGAATAACCATGAAAAATCGAAGATTTATTCAGTTTTATCATCTATTTAATATTTTTTTTAAATAGGTCGGGCGATGCCCTCTCTCTGACGTTTTTCATTGCACTCGTGCGCACGGCTGATAATATCCGCTTTTTTTCGATCAACCCCGATGAACATCGCTATGAATCGTTCCGCCCACCCCCTCCGCAAAGACGTCGCCTCCATCCTGATCGGGGCGGTTTTCATCAGTTTTTCGGGAAACTGGGTGGTATGGGCGCAGGTGGATGCGATGACCTCCGCCTTCTACCGGGTCTGCTTCGGTTTCATCTTTCTTGCCGTCGCCTGTCTAGCGCAAAAACAGGTGCGCCCCCTCAGCCGCCGCGCCGTCGGCTACTGTTTACTCACCGGGCTGTTCTTCGCCGGTGATCTCTACTGCTGGCACCTCTCGATCCGCTACGTGGGACCGGGGCTGGCGACCATTCTCGGCAATTTCCAGGTATTCGTGCTGACCGTCGTGTCACTGCTCTGTTTCGGTCAGCCGGTACGCCGGCTGTTTCTGGTGTCGCTGCCGCTGGCTTTTTTCGGCTTGTTCCTGATCGTCGGCATCGACTGGGGCAGCCTCTCCGATCAATACCGGATGGGCATCGGCTTCGGGCTGCTCACCGCGCTGTTCTACACCGGCTTCATTCTGTCGCTGCGCAGGTTCCAGCAGGCCAACCCTGAGCTGAGCTTCATCTATGTGCTGATGCTCACCTCGATCGCCACCAGCCTGGTGCTCGCTCCGCTGATGCTGGCCTCCGGCGTATCCTTTGCCATTCCGACCTACCGGTCTCTGGCAGCTCTGGCAGGGCTCGCCCTGTTCAGCCAGACCATCGGCTGGTCCTGCATAACCAGAAGCCTGCCCAAACTCATCCCCTCGGTAGCCGGTCTGATTCTGCTGCTGCAGCCGTCTCTGGCATTTATCTGGGATGTACTGCTGTTCGGCCGCGACACCTCAGCGCTGCAATGGCTCGGCGTGGCAATCGTGATCACCGCCATCTATATGGGCTTGCGATCAACACGACGATAGACTCCCCAGGTGTCGATCATCGGCCTGACGCAGCGGTCGGCGCCCGCACGGCCGCCTAAAATTTCATCGAGCCTAGAAAATTCAGGCCAACGGGACTATAGTTGTCGGGAAACACCAACCACAAACGAAGGAGAACAGAGAATGAAAGTCGTTGCTCACTATGATAATCTGGAATCACAGCAGTTCGACGGCGGGCCGGTCAAAGGGGTGACCGGCCGCATAGCGATCGGCCAGGCGGACGGCGCCCCGAACTTCTGCATGCGGATATTCACCATTGCACCGGGCGGCCATACCCCCCGGCACGCTCACGACTGGGAGCACGAAATCCTCGTTCACTCCGGTTCCGGACAGGTGCTGAAAGCGGGGCAGTGGACGGATGTCTCGGGCGGGTCGGTGGTGTTCGTACCGGGCAATGAGGAGCACCAGTTCCGCAACAATTCCGATCAGGATCTGGTCTTTGCCTGCCTGATCCCGAAGGGAGCGCCCGAACTCTAGTCTGCCGGCTGCCGCTCGGCTTATTGGCCGAGCAGACCGTCGCGCAGCTTTTCGGTCACCGGCTTACGGCCGAGCCAGATCGACAGCAGCAGATCGTTGAAATCCTTGCCCTCTATGGTGCCTTTCTGCTGTCCGGCGACGGTTACCACCGTTCCGGTGTCAGGTATGTAGTCGAGGATGATCCGGTCGCCCGCCTTCACCGTATCGAAGAACGAGTTGAATTGCTCGATCTGGGGCTGGAGTGCGGCAAGCTGCTCGGGGCTGCCGTTGGCGGTGAACCCCTCGTTCCATGCCTCCACCAGCGCATCTTTCCCCACTTCCTTGTAGACAAACTGCATGATCAGCTGCTTGGCCCCGGTATCGGCGATCACCGCGGCAGCATCGCTGCTCTTGTGTTCCAGGTAGAGCATGGCCACGTAGACCTTGATCACGAACTTGTAGCGGATGCCGGCGCCGTTGAGCTGCAGCACCGTCCCCCCTTCCTGGGTAACCTGATCGTCCAGGGTTACTCCCGCCATCTCAGTTGCCAGGGCCGGGCCCGAAAAACACACCATCAACGCGATCAGCAGCAAGGCTCTCATGACACTCCCTCCGGGTTATTTTTTTCAGGCTGACGGTACCAGCCGTCGTGATCCTCTGCAGGCGATATGCAGCGTTATTATATAACCTTCCAGGTTTTCATGAAAGAGCACGGTTGTGCTCCGGGAAATTACCCGTACAGGCTGCTGACCGATTTTTTCAACAGGACCATGGTCAGATCATCGAACTGCCGTCCCGGCCCCTCGAACTCAACGACACTGGACTTTATCTGTTCGGCGATGGCATGGGCTGAGCGGTTCTCGTGCTCGGAAAGCAGCTGTTCGATCCGTTCCACTCCGAACATCTCCCCCTCGGCATTGGGGGCCTCGGTTATCCCGTCCGTATAGAAAACCACGATGTCCCCCCACTCCAGGTCGATCTCCCGTTCTTCCAAGGTGATCCCCGAAAATACCCCCAGGGCCACTCCCTGCCCCCCCAGCAGATCGTATCGGTGTTGTCTTTTGCTGTAAAATATCGGGGGGTTGTGACCCGCCCGTACATACCGTAATGTACCGGTAGCCGGGTCATAGATCGAAAACAGCAGGGTCACGAAGTGATCGGTCTTTGCACACTGCTGAAGCAGGGAGTTCGTGCATAACACCGCGTTGCTCATGTTGACCGGCTCATGGGCCACACAGGAGCGTATCAGCGCCCGGGTCAGGGCCATGTGCAGGGCGGCGGGAAGTCCTTTGCCACACACGTCGGCGATGACGATTCCCAGCCGGTTTTCGGGCAGCTTGATAAAATCGTAGAAATCGCCGCCCACCTCTTTTGCCGGCTTGAAGAAGGCGGCGACATCGATCCCCGGGACATCCACCACCCCGGAGGGCAGGAAGGAGAGTTGGATGGAAGCTGCGATCTCCAACTCCTTGCGCAGCCGTTCCTGGGTGATCTGCTGCTGCTGAAACCGCGCGTTCTGAACCGATATGGCGCCCTGTTTCACCAGGGTGCCGAGCAGTTCCATGTCGTCGGCACTGTAGGGTTCTCCCACCAGTTTGGCGCCGAGGGCGAGGCCTCCTATACAGGCATCCTGCAGCTTTAAGGGGCAGAAGACGGAACACTCGCTGGCCACCAGGTAATCGAGCAGCGGATTGTCAAGCTCCAGGGCGCGCCCCATCTCCAGGGCAACCGGCTGGTCGATTCCAGCGAGCACCCCGCCGTTGCTGTTCCCCAAACGGAGATCCAGATCTTCTTTGAGGCTGCTGTCGAACCCCCGCTGGCTGAAGACATCGATGGCGCTCTGCTGCTCGTTGAACAGAAAGGCGACCCCCTGCATCGAGCCGTAACTGCCCATCACCATGAGCAGCAATTTGGGAATTATTTCCTTGGGATCATTTAAGAAAAATATTTCCTGGCTGACATCGCTGAGGGTCCTGAGATGATACGCCTTCTTCTCAAGTTCTTGGGCAAGACGTGACATAGGATGCGTACGAGCAAGGAAACGCGTTAAGCGCTGGAATCCGGCCGGAGGACATTTCTGGATTTCATCGCGTCATCCACGGTGTTGTGAATTTCCACCCAGCGGGCCAGGCCGACCATGGTAAATATCTTCTTGAAATGATCGGAGAGCCCGGTGACCGACACCGTCTGACCTTTTTTTCTGGAGTTCACGACGATATCAATCAGAAAGGCGATTCCTCCGCTGTTGAAATAGCAATCCTTATCAAAATTCATCAGAAGGTAGTCGGAATCGACGGCAATTCCCGAATTGCAGGCCTGCTCAACGGTCGAACCGGTCAGCGCGGTGACGTCGCCGGTGATGTTCAGAACCGTGATGTCCTGTACCGACTGTACGGACAGATCAATCGCATACCCCATTATATTCCCTCGGGTGGCATCGACCATGCCGATGCGGCGATGAAACTCATCTAATAAGTAAACAGATATGACCGGTCGATCAAGTTGGCAATACCAATGAGCGGTAAACGTCCTTTCAATCCTCAAACCGTCGATCGCCGGCGGCCGGGCCCGAGGAGCTCGGATCGGCCCCTGTAGAGGCCTGATGCCCGCTGCCGGGCTGCCCGGAGCCGCAGACTCCGGCGCCTGACCTGAGCTACCCGGCCGCGTGAATAATTTTCAAGGCGATATAGGGCATCAGATTCAGCATGAAAATGGCGATCTTGATATGTCCCAGGTATTGGAAATAGATCACTTCCAGGTTTTTCCGGTCGACGCCGAACATGCGTGTGTGAATTTTTATCAGCCCCTCTCTGAATACCGTGACCAGGACCACGGTAAGCGACAGCATGGCGATATTGAGTACTGCACACCAGCCGAAAAACGATGTCAGCGTATCGATGGAAATCATGTGCTTTTCCTGTTTATCCCTGTTTATCCCTATTTATCCTTACTCGTATGCCAAATTTCCCTGCCACCAACTGCCCGGGTATCGATCCGCGCCGTCAGGTTTTCATATCATCCCACGATGAACATCGCAAGATACGATCCAGCCAGGATATAGAGGGGAAGTCGCCGTACATGCCATTTCCTGGCCGTTCCCCTGCCGGCTCTCTCGTGGTTTTTGACCAGGATTTTCTGGAAAATCAGCGACGCCACCAGACCGATACAAACTGAAAATATCTGCCAGGGTACGGAGGAGCCTGCCGCCACCGCAAAATCGAGAACATTCAAATTGAAGCCAAGCTGCCGGCCGAGGATCGGGAAGAAATGCCCCAAACGCTCGAGAAGCGGGCGGAACTGATACCCCACCTCGAAGGAGAAGGCCAGCGGAATGAGCGCATTGGTCAGCAGGGCGCCCTTGTCGATGGAGCTGTCCTTGAGCTCGGCAAAGGAGAGCTGTCCGGCCAGTCTGATGCAATAATAGGATACGGCCGTGGCAACCGCCAGGATAATCGCGTAGGCCGCCCAGTACGAGTGGGTTGCATGCTCGAGGCTTCGCGCCA
>JAJDNR010000171.1 GCA_022340565.1 Desulfofustis sp. | reverse complement strand
GACTGATCGAGATTGCCCGCGTTGCGCAGCTGATGATACTCGCCGTCCACCATCCCCGAGGTTGCCCTGCAGAATATGGCGAGGGCCGCCGCCCCCCCGAAACGGCTGATCCGTTCCATGGAGATTGCATGGAGAAAATCCCCGGCGAGAATCGCCGCCGGCAGCCCGAATTTTTCATGGGCGGAAACGGCCCCACGCCGCTCCGGAGCGTGGTCGATCACATCATCATGAATCAAGGTGGCGGTGTGCAGGTATTCAAAGGCCGTCCCCAGCCGATGCACGCCGTCGTCATCGCACCCGCAGAAACGGGCCGCGAGAATGGTCAGAAGCGGCCGGATCCGCTTGCCTCCGTTGAACAGCGCGTAATCCAGAATCTCGAGGAGCAGCGGATCAAAGCCGTTGCCTTCGAGTTCGTTGATGTCCTCGCGCATCACCTGGTCGATCCGTGCCGCTTCCTGGCCGATAAGCTTCTTCAGTTCCATCTTGTTCCGTCTAATGAATTCACACCATTTTTTCCAACATACCAAAAAAGTCCTGAATCTCAACCATATCCCGCACCACCGGCGACGGCGGCAGGCTTTTTAGAAACACGCTTCCGTATCGTTTGCTGAACAGGCGCGAATCGAGTACCGCGATGAGACCGGCGTCCCCGGCCGAGCGCATCAGGCGGCCGACCCCCTGGCGAAGGCTCAGCACCGCCCGCGGAATCTGAAAATCGAAGAACGGGTTGCCGCCGGCTCCCACTATCGCCCTCATGCGCGCCTGGACCACGGGATCGCTCGGCACCTCGAACGGCAGTTTGTCGATGATCACCCCGCTCAGCGACTCACCGGCGATATCGACCCCTTCCCAGAAACTCGCCACGGCCAGCAGCACCGAGTCAGTCTGTTCGCGAAATCGCTCCAGCAGCCGGCTTCTCGACGCCGTGCCCTGGATCAGCAGCGGATACTGCAAGGTTCTGCTCAGGTGGTCGGCGACCAGATCCATCCCCTTGAAACTGGTGAACAGCACCAGTGCCCGCCCCCGGGTGATCTTCAGCAGCGCGTCGATCTCCTCGCAGAGCGCCGTCTCATACCCGGGAGAGGCCGGTTCGGGAAACCCTGCACCCGGCACGTAGCAGATTGTCCTCTGCCGGTAATCGAAGGGCGACTGAAATTTCAAGGTCCGTGAGTCTTCGGCAAGTCCCAACCGCTCCTTGATATAGGCGAAACTGCCGCCGGTGGTGAGCGTCGCCGAGGTCAGGATGATCTTCGGCACCGCGGTGTAGAGCGAGTTCTGCAGATCCCCGGCGACATGGATCGGCGTGGCCGACAGGTTCACCGACCGTTCGCGCCGCTCATACCAGAACACATGCGTATCGAAATAAAGACCGGGCTCGGGCATGCCGACCAGCGTCAAGTTTTGACAGAGTTCCCCGGCCCGCTCAGTCAGGGTCGACCAGTTGTCATAGCGGCGGCTCAGTTCGAGCAGGGCGTCGGCCAGCCGCTGCAGTCCGTCCACGACCAGCTGCACCTCCTCCTGCCAGCCGAGGTTGCCTTCGATCAGCTCCAGCAGGCTGTAGCGTCCGCGTTTCTGAGGAAAACGCGAGACAAAGCCGTCGATGCGTGCGCGTATGCCCTGCGCCGTGCCGATGATCCGGTCCCCCTCTTCCGCCGGCAGCTCTGATTCGGCCTGCTGCACCACATCGCTGACCAGGTCGTATACCTGGTACTGGCTAAAGCTGGTGCCATAAAACGCTGTCGCCACCTGCTCGAGATGATGCGCTTCATCGAAGATCACCACCTCGTGACGGGGCAGGATTTCGCCGAATCCGCGCTGCCGCAGCGCCAGGTCAGAGAAATAGAGATGGTGGTTGACCACCAGCAGCCGTGCCGTTGCGGCCTTTTTCCTGAGCCTGTTGACGAAGCACGACGACCACTCCGGACACTCGCTGCCGATGCACTGGTAGGAGTGAGCGGAGATCTTCGGCCACAGGGATCCACGGTCGGCCATCCATTCCAGCTCGGCACGGTCCCCGGTCTCGGTCGTATCCAGCCAGGCGGCGATGAGATCGCACTCCTCATCCCCCACCAGGGACATCTGCGGGGAATGACGATACTGATACCAGCGATGCAGGCACAAGTAGTTCTGGCGCCCTTTCACGCACACCGCACCGATGTCCTGACCGAGTACCCGCGATATCAGCGGAAGCTCCTTGTCTACAAGCTGATCCTGGAGGTTGATGGTGGCCGTGGAAACAACCGTTCTCATGCCCGACAGAATTGCCGGTACCAGGTAGGCCAGGCTCTTGCCGATGCCGGTCTCGGCTTCGATCAGCATGACCTGGGCATAACCCTCCATGCCGGCGATTCCCTGCTCCGGGGCGGCGAGGAAGGCTTCGATCTCCTCCGCCATCAGCTGCTGGTCGGGGCGTGTCTCATATCCGCCGAGACACCGGGAGAGGGGGCCGTCGCTGGAGAAAAATGTGTTCAATCGTGACTACCTTTCCGCGCCGGTAAGACCGGGCGATTCACAAAACCTGGCGGGTTGCACCGCCTATGGTCCTGGTTATACGATTTTTATTTTTATTTTTCAACCAAACCAGTACACTGAAAGGGAGATGAGCACCGCTGGAACAATACGGGATGGCTGCACATTCCCAGCCATCTGCACACAACCCGGACTGCGCTCCAGCCGACCCGTCGATAGCCGGTCAGCGTCATGGTAGAACACTTTCCTTCTATCGATCGATCCGTCGAACGATCACCGGAACGTCTGCTCGGTGACGATGAAATTATCGTCGTTGTCGATGATTCAGAAGATTCCGCCCTTCTCCTTACCTGTTTTTTGGAGAGCCGGCGCCTGCCGGTTGTCGCGACCAACAGCGCCGAATCGCTAAAATCGATCCTGGCCCTGAAAAACGTGGCACTCGTCGTCCTCGATCTGGAACTGCCCGGTCAGAACGGCAGAGACATCCTGCCCGAACTGGTGCAGACCTACCCGGATCTCGGCATCGTCATGGTCACCGGCTCGGAAGATCTGCAGACGGCACTCGAATGCCTGCGACGGGGCGCCGACGACTACCTTACCAAACCGGTCAGCGCCGATCAGTTCAGTCATTCGGTCATCGAGGTGCTCGACAAGCGGCGGCTGGCGATCGACAACCGGATCTTCCGCCGTAAGCTGCAGCTGGCCAACCTGCGAACCCAGTTTCTTCATCACCTCATCTTGAAAATGAACAGCGCCTATCTGAACGCCAAGGACTTGCGGCGGGTGCTGCAGACCATATTGATCGGCATCACCTCCGAGGAAGGGCTCGCCTTTAACCGCGCCTTTCTCGCTCTGTTCAACACGGGCAGGACGATGCTCCAGGGAGAACTGGCCATCGGCCCCGGCAGCCACGAGGAGGCGGCACAGATCTGGGAAGGGATCAGAAACGAAAATCTCGATCTGCTGGAACTGTTCGAACGAAGCTCACTCGACCTGCCCGGCAGCGATGCGGTCGTGAACAGCATCGTCCGAACCCTGCAGGTTCCCGCCGATCAGCACCATCACCCGCTGATCCATGCCTGCCGAAACAGGACTTCGATTCCGGTCTACAACGGCCGGGCCGCTGTCGATATCCCCCGGGAACTTCTCGATACGCTCGGGGTGGACAGTTTCGTGATCACGCCGCTGTTTTCTCCGGCTGGTGAGCTGGGGGTGATCATTGCCGACAATTTCGTGACCAACAAGCCGATCGACAAGTTCGATGTCGAATCCCTCGAGATCTTCGGCGGGCAGGCCAGCCTGGCAATCGAGCATTCCCGGCTCTACACCGAAATGCAGATTAAAATCGACGAACTGGAACTGATCACCGAGGAACTCGAGCGCAACAAGGATCTGCTGGTCGAGTCGGAACGCTACACGGCGCTCGGCCAGATGTCGGCGCAATTGGTTCACGCGCTGCGCAACCCGATCACCTCCATCGGCGGCACCGCGCGCCTGCTCAACAAGCGAGTCAAGGAAGCCGAAGAACAGAAGTTTCTCAATGTGCTGACCAAGGAATCGGCCAAGGTCGAATCAACCCTGAACGACCTCTTTTCATTCGTAACGGACACCAGGCTCAATCTCAAGAAGCAGCCGCTCTTCGACCTGGTCAGAAGGTCGGTGATGGTGTTCTATGGCCAGATGAAAAAGCAGAACATCAGGTACCAGGTGAATCTCTCGGATACGCCGGTCGTAATCGAACTGGACCCCGAAAAGATCCAGCAGGCGTTCATGCACCTGATCAAGAATAGCATCGAGTCGATGAACAACGGGGGCACGCTGACGGTATTCGATGAAATCGGCGACAACAGCGTATCGATCGTAATCACCGATACCGGCGCCGGCATACCCAACGGCGATCTGTCAAAGCTGGTCGACCCGTTCTACACCACCAAGACATATGGAACCGGCATGGGGCTGACCCTCGTCGAGCAGATCCTCAAGCAGCACAACGGCTATTTCTCGCTCAGCGCCAACCCGGAGCAGGGAATGTCGGCCCGGGTAACCCTGCCATATAGCCGCTGACAGAGAATTTGAATCAAGGGTGGGAATTAAGGATTAAAAGTAAGTAAGAATTAAGGGGACAAAATACTTAATTGCAGTTCTAAGAATTACGGGGACAGGATACTTAATTGCAGTTCAAATTGAGTATCCTGTCCCCGTAATTCCTGTCCCCGTAATTCTCCACCCCTTAATTCACCCCCCCATCCTCTACCGTTCCCGACGCCACGAGATACACACGTTTACCCCGGCCAGTGCGGCCAGGCACAGCATCGTCGCTCTCAGCGAGGACACGAAGACCGGCTCCATCAGCGCTCGATACGTGCCCAGTTCGTCTCCCGACGAAAAGTATCCGTACCAGGCGGAGAATATCATCGACGCGGCCGCGGCCCCGATCAGCATCCCCAGGTTCCTCGACGTCGCCAGCAGACCGGATGTGACCCCCGCATCGCCCTCGGGAATGCGGGACAGAAGCGAGGCGGTATTGGGCGCCAGGAACATCGACTGGCCCATCCCCAGCAGGGCCAGTATGAAAAAAATTACGGCCAGGCGAGTGTCGCCGTCGATCATCGCCAGGCCCAGCAATGACAAGGTGCAGATACTCAACCCCAGGGTCGTCAGAAGGCGGCTGCCGAGACGGTCATAGAGCATACCGGCAGTCGGGGAGACTATGAACAAGGTCAGCGGCACCGCCATCATCATCATGCCGACCATGTCGCCGCCGAGTCCCCTGACATGGGTCAGGTAAAAAGGCATGAGAACCAGGACAGCAAAGAGCGAGGCAAACGACAGCGAGGCGGTGATCAGCCCGATATGATAGTAGTTCTTGGCAAACAGATGCAGCGGCAGGATATTTGATTTCCGTGTCTTTTCGGCGCCATAAAACAAAGCACCGGCAGCCGCAAGCCATGCGCTGCCGCCGATCTTCCAGATGAGATCGAGGCGCGGCAGGAAGTGCGCGTACAGGACCAGAGAGGTGATCAACACCCCCCACATCGCCGCCCCTTTCCAGTCAAAACTCCGCTGCGGGGCGACCTGATCCGGCTCTGATCCCCTCCGCCTGATGAAACCGAGCACCACGATCGACACGCCGATCGGCACGCTGACCAGAAAGATGACCCGCCACGATACCTGGCTGATCAGAACCCCTCCCACCACGGGCCCGCTCATCAGGCCCGCGGAGGTCGCAATTCCGACTAGGCCAAGCCCCCTGCCAAGCTCATTGCGGGGAAAGACATCACGGACGATGGCCGGTCCCGAGGCCATCATCATCGCCGCCCCCAGACCTTCCACGGAGCGCAGTGCGATCAGAACCGCCAGAGAGGGAGCAAGCGAACAGCAGACCGATGCCGAGATGAAGACTGCAATGCCGGTAAAGTAGACCCGAAAGGTTCCGAAATGATCCGCCACGATCCCCCAGAACAGCAGGGTCACCGTTATTGAAAGCAGGTATATCAGCACCACCCACTGGGTGGTCAGCAGGGTCGAGCCGAAATCTCCCATGATGAACGGCAGCGCCACATTGACCATGCTCGAGTCCATGGTCGACAGGAACACACCGCCGCCTACCAGCAGGAGCGTTGGATATTTGAAATTCCCGATTCCGCTGTTCATGTGATGATCCGCTCGAGCTGAGTTGACGGAATCATACCGCCGATCAGTCGTGCTGTATAGCACTTCTCACCGGGGAGATTATAGGCTACCTTGAAAAATTGAAATTCTGGTTCAAAATCAAGGCACGCATGGAAATATTATCGGATGCATATATTTGATATGTATCGGAAAATTTTTCCACGCGTAACGCAGGGTTTGGAACACAAGACAATTTCTCAAGGTAGCCTATAGTTAAGACTGAATAGTATATAAAGAAGCAACAGAAACGCTCCTGCCATAAAGAACATCTCAAAGGTGACCGGTCTTGTCGGGAGATGCCGATGAGGCCGCCGGTAACCTTTACAAGCCATGTTGAAAGGACAACCCAAATCAGCGGAGGCAATTATGGTTCGCACCTGCGTATTCATGGTACTTCTGAGTGCATCGGCGCTACTCGCTCTGGGATGCGCATCCACCACTGCTCGCTATCCCCTCGGCAAAATCAGGGAAAGTTTCGAGGTGACCAAGCAGTACCGGGCCTATGAAATCAATCCCGGCTACAATTATTTCTATGCAGGTGTGCAGCTTCAGCCCGATGCGATCATGGGGATCGACAAGCGTTACCGGATCGTCAGCACCTTCTGGCATCAGGTGGAGTTGACACGAGACCAGCTCGAATACTGGGTGGTCTGGGGAGACCGGCAGAACACCCTGGAGGGATTCTCGAGACGGTACATGGGGCGCTACATGGGGTCCTATATCGTCGATCCTTCCGGAACGGTGATCGGCGACTGGTACTCCAAAAAGGATTGGGGTATTTTCGAGTTCCGCGGAGACAATGTGGTGGTCCCCCATCCTCCCCGGAACCTGCCCGGATCCGAATATTACGAACGATTCTAGCCTGACGTTCACGAGTTGATACGGCCTGCGAGCCAAGCAGACTTGATCAGGACTATTGAGGTACGGCCTTTTTCAAAAGCGACGCGGCAGCGCAGGTCCTATCGGCTCGTCCCATCCATGGGAAAACAAAAAGGCCGACCCACGTGGGGTCGGCCTTTCGTCATAACGGCAAGTTCTAATCAGTCAGCAATTAGAAGCTGATGTTAAAGGTGCCAGCCATACCGAACGGGCTTTCATCCGGCTGGAGATCGTTGTCGGCACTGTAGCCGAGGTAACCGATATCGAACTGGAAGTTGGCGCCGTCGGAGATCACGTACACGGCTGAACCGGAGATCTCGAAGCCGTCTCCACCGGTATCGAAGTCGGCATAGGCCAAGATGCCTCTAAGAGACAGCATCTCGGATACCGCAAAGGTAACCGGCATGCCGATCCAGAAGGTGTCTCCCAACGAGCCAACCGCGATCGGGGTGATCGAGTAGCCACCACCGATCATGATGAACCCGAAGTCGCCGTCAGCAACGTATCCGTCCTGAGTCCAACCGACGTTCAGGGCAACGCCGGTGCCGCCGAAGTCCATGCCACCCTGCAGGAATCCGCCGTAACCGGTATTGTCACGATTCTCGCCACGATCGTCCATGGCGATGGCACCGGACAGCGCCACCGGGCCGGCCGGACCGGTGAATTCGATACCACCGAAGAAACCGGAAGTGTCAATGACATCGGGAACGCCAGGGATATCATTATTCACCGCATCGTCCCGGTACAGGCCGGCAACACGAACGCTCATGCCGCCAAAACCCATTTTGGCCCAGCCACCGAACTGCTGGATGTCGTTGTCGTTTATTAAGTCTCCATTTGTTACGGCTTCATAGTTCATGGTATACAGCACAGCAATTTCGGCC
>JAJDNR010000135.1 GCA_022340565.1 Desulfofustis sp. | reverse complement strand
GATCAGCGGTCGGTCCGGGCCCGGTCAATCCCTGGAGAGCTCCCCCAGCACCGCATCCCTGCCCGCATCCGGAGTCGCGGCCATGACCGCCGAAATCCGCCTCGCTGCATAGGCCGCGGCGATGGAGGTGCCCGCGTAGATGCCGGAGATCTCATCACCGCCCTCTGCAAACAGGGCCAATCCGGGCATCTCTACCTCGACGAAGCTCCCGTAATTGGACTGCGGCCACACCTCGCCGCCCGGCATCAGCGCGCCGACCCCGATCACCCGATCATAGGCTGCCGGATACACCGGCAGGCCGGTTGCTTCGTTGCCTGCCGCCGCCACCAGGATCAGCCCCTGATCGGCGGCATAATCGACGATCGACTCGAGCACCCGGGAGTCGGTTTCGCTGCCCCAGCTCATGCTGACGACCCGGGCCTGCGAACGCACGGCATAGTCGATGGCGTGCTTCAGGGTCGAAGTCGAGGTATAGCCGTTTTTGTCAAAAACCCTGACCGCCAGGACCGGGGAAGAGGGCCTCGGCTGCATCGCTGCGCCGAGCGGATCGACGGCCCCTGCCGCGATCAGCACCATCTGGGTTCCATGCCCGGAATCGTCGCTGATCCGGTAGGATGCGGAGATCGCATCGTAGGCTCCGGCCAGCAATCCGCTGTCCACATAGGGCTCCGCAACACCGCTGTCGAGCACCGCGATCAGGGCGTCTGATTCAACCACTGCCGGGTCGGCCGGTTCGCTGCGGGGCATGGGGACCCCTCCGATCCGCGCGGCCCGGGGCAGCTCATACACGTAATCGGGTTCGGCGATCCGCACCAGATCCGATTGCCCCATCCGGGCGCTGACGCCCTCCGGATCACTGCCGTCCGGCAGCCGCACCAGCGCCAGCCCGCGCTGCTCGTCGAAATCGACGACAACGCCGGCATACGGCGCCACCAGCGATGCAATGCCGGCGCGGGTCACGCCCTTCTCAGCCATGATCAGCACCGTGTCCCTGATCATCAGTCTGCCCTCGCTCCCGGCGACCACCGCCAGGCCATCGCTGCCGACCCGCTGGACAGCCTCTGACCGGCCGGGCTCGAACACCCGTATTTCCTCGAGACGAACGGCACCGCCGTCAGCATCCTCTCTCCAGATCAGGGAGTAGTCGTACCCCTTGAGAAGCCCGGCAAAGGCCTCGTCCACGGGCCGGTTGTCGAAGCGGGTCGAGATCACCGGATTCAGCCCGTCGCCGAGGTACACGGTTATCCCCTGCCCGGCGAGCGCGGCGAGAATGTCGCGCAGCGGCACCTCCTGCGCCTCGAGGCTCAGCATGCCGTTCTCATACCGCAGGTATGGTCCGGCATTGGCGCTGCCGACGAACAGAGCTGACAGCACCGCGATCAGCAGCATCACGCAGATTCTTGACACGCTCTTCTCCTTACCGTGCCCGGCGCCCTTCTCGGTTCATATCCCTGTTGTTCATAATAGCCTCAATCGATCATTCGGCGGCAGAGGCAGCAGTGCCCGGCCGAGTGAGGGTCACACCTGGCTGAGCATACCATAATACCGGCTCCGCTGAAAAGAGCGCCGCGCTCGAGAGCTGCCGCGATGCACCTGTTTTGCCGGCTGCAGGCACTGCAGCACCACTGGTATTCCCTTCGTGTTTCCATGTCATCATGGTATAGGCTGTTTACCGCCGGGTGAAATTGGTGTATTGGTATCCGTCTTGCGCATCTCGAACCTCGAAGACCCGGCAATTGCAGACATGGAACAGGATAAGCGGACATTGAGGGATCGGCCCACCGGCAACCGCTACCGCGAGGTGCTGGCGGTGTGCCTGCCGCTGGTGATGGGGATGTCCGCGGTCACCGTGATGGAGTTCACCGACCGGGTGTTCCTGTCCAACTACAGCATCGAGGCGATCTCCGCGGCCAGCCCGGCCAGCGGCATGGCCTTCGTGTTTCTGATCCTGTTCGCCGGGGTCGGCGGCTATTGCGGGGTGTTCATCGCCCAGTATGTCGGGGCCGGCCGGCACGACCGGATCGGCACGATGCTGTGGCAGGGCATCTACTTCACGCTGGTCTCCGCGATCATCCTGCTGCTGATCGGCTGGTTGCTGGCCGAACCGATCTTCAATCTGGCCGGGCACGCCCAGCAGATCAGGGAGCTCGAGATCCGCTATTTCACCATTCTCTGCAGCGGCGGCGGGTTCTACGTCGCCGCCCAGACGCTGTCGTCATTTTTCAGCGGGCGGGGACTGACCCGGCCGGTGATGATCATCAACATCATCGGCATGCTCATCAATATCCCCTTAGATTACGTGCTGATCTACGGCTGGTGGGTCTTCCCGGAGCTGGGCATCGCCGGGGCCGGCATCGCCACCGTCTCCTCGAGCTGCTCGATCACCCTGATCCTCGCGGCCCTGATCTTCACCGGCAGCCACGAACTGCGCTTCAAGGTGAAGTCCAACCGCAGATTCGAGTACGACCTGCTGAAGCGGCTGCTGCGGTTCGGAATCCCCGGGGCGATGCAGCTCTGCATCGACATACTGGCCTTCGTTGTCTTCATCATGCTGGTCGGCCGGCTGGGGGTCGAAAATCTTGCCGCCACCAACATCGCCCTGTCCATCAGCGCCATCGCCTTCATGCCGTCCTACGGGACCTCCCAGGGGGTCGCCATCCTGGTCGGCCAGTCCCTGGGCCGCAACCGGCCGGGCCAGGCCCGGCGGGCGACGATGAGCGCCGCCCAGCTGCTGCTGCTCTACATCGCCGCGGTCGACCTGGTCTTCATTTTCTTTCCGCAGGCGCTGATCAATATCTTCGTTCCGGAGGGGGCATCAGCCGACCAGTGGCTGCCGGTATTCGACAGGGCCCTGGTCATCATGCGCATCATGGCCTGCTATCTGCTGCTCGATGCGCTGTACATGGTCTTTGCCGGGGTGCTGAAGGGCGCCGGTGATACCCGCTACCTGATGGTTTCGCTGCTGACCGCGGCAACCTGCTGCTTCCTGGCGCCGCTCTACATCGGCATCGAATTCTTCGAGATGGGGGTCTATTTTGCCTGGGCCTGCGTGCTGAACTTCGTGCTGTCGCTCTTTCTGTTCACCGGAATCCGCTACCGCCTCGGCAGATGGGAAACGATGTCGGTTATCAGGGAGGACAAGGACCCGTAGATGGGATCGAAAACGCCGCTTTCCGCCGTTCGTTACGGGTGCTTCTAATAGTAAAATTAGAATGTAATTACAAGAATATGAAGGATAAATCTGAGACGGTTTCTGGGTTAAGAAAGGGGTGGCGCCGGGCGGGATTTCTGCAGACCGCCGAATCCCCGCTCACCGCCACTTGATGTGCCGCATCCCGTTTTTCTCGACGATCTCGGCCGATTTCGGCTGTTTCGGAACGGAGCTGGGCGCCTCCTGCTTTTTTTCGGCGGCGGCTTCGGGATCGGCCGCCTCTCCCGGCTGCGCGGGTTCCCCGGGAGACGATTCCTGCCGCTCCTGCTCCTGCGGCACCGGTTCCTGAGGTTCCTGCGGCTCCGGTTTCTGCTGCTCCTGGCGGTCCGGTTTCTCGGAGCCGTCATCGGGTTCCCGGCCCGACGATCTGGCAATCGGCTGCGGCGCCGCTTTGGCTTGTGGAGCCGCTTCCGCGGACGTCCGGGGCTGTGAGGAGAACAGGGACTTCAGCCAGCTCCAGCACCGCTCGAAGAAGCCCTTGGGCCGCCGGGATTCGATGATCGCCTCGCGCCGCTTGTGGATCGCCAGGATCTCCTCCGGGGTGAAGTCGATCCGGTACATGTTCTCGGCGGCCTCGGCCTCGAGCATCTTCAGTTCGTCGTTGTCAAGCTCGACGACGCGCACCTCGATATCCTTCCATTTGAGATTCTTGCAGGCGCACAGGCGGCGGTACCCGGCGATGAGCCGGTACTGCTCGTCTATCAGGATCGGGTTGATCAGCCCCACGTTGCTGATCGATTCCTGCAGTTTCGAGATATTACCGCTATCCTGGCGTATTCGTGATGCTTCATCGACTTTTATCAGATCGATATCAATCTTCATGTGCCGCTCCGGAACGGTAAGGGGAACAGGTGGGGGTCAGATCTTGAATTATCACATTTTCAGAAAATGTGATAATTCAAGATCTGACCCCTCTAGCTTAGTCGATCGAGGATGGACGAGCAACCGTTTTTCGGCCCCTATCTGGCCATCAGCTGCTCGACGGCCCGGTCCAGCCCGTCCAGGGTGAGGTCGAACATCGGGAACAGCTCGCCGATCATGGCGATCGTCCGCGTATACCCCCAATACGGCCTGGCCACGGGGTTCAGCCAGACGCAGTGCTTGAAGGTGGCGGCCAGAAACTCGAGCCGCTCGATGCTCGGCCGCCCGCTCCTCCTGAACGCGTAGATCGACCCGTCCGGCACCATCAGCTCGTACGGCGCCATCGACGCATCGCCGACCACGATCAGCCGGGTGTCGGGATCGCACCCGGCGAACGAGTCGATCGCCACCGGCTTCAGGTAACGGGACGGATCCTCCCACAGGGTGTCGTAGATGGTGTTGTGGAAATAGTAGGTTTTGATGTCCTTGAACTGGGAATGGGCGTAGCTGAACAGAGTCTGAACCAGGTGCACGTAGGGGTCCATCGACCAGCCGCCATTGTCGATGGCGAGGATCACCTTGAGCCGGTCGACCACGGAGCGCTCGAAAACGATCTGGATCTCGCCGCCGTTTCTCATCGTCTGGTAAATCGACTCGTCGATGTTGAGCCGGTCCTTGGGTCCTGCCGGCACCATGTTCCTGAGCCGCTTGAGCGCCTCGCCGATGGTGGAACTGGTCAGCAGCCGGTCGGTGGAGTAGTCGCGGTAGCGCCGCTCACCGGCAACCTGCACCGCCGTCTTCCCCTTCGACCTGCCGCCCACCCGCATACCGCCGGGGTGGGTGCCGGAATGGCCCACCGGCGATGTTCCGCCGGTACCGATCCATTTCGAGCCGCCGTCGTGCCGGCCCCTCTGCTCGCGCAGCCGCTCTTTGAAATATTCGAGCAGTTCGTCGATGGTTTTGCCTTCGAGCTGATCGGGATCGACGCCCAGCCCGGCCGCCGTCTTGATCGGTTCCCGGAGCCACTCGTCGAGCATCGCGCTGGCCCAGAAATCGAGTTCTTCATCCTCGAAATCCGGCAGCTCCGCACCATGGAACAGGTGGCTGAAGACCTGGTCGTAGCGATCGAAATAGCGCTCGCTCTTGACCAGAATCGCCCGGCCCGCCACATACAGATCGTCCACCGAGTTGACCAGCCCCTCCCCGAACGCCCGGTGCAGGGTCAGAAAGGAGGTCGGGCTGACCGGCACGCCGGCCTCCCGGAGATGATAGAAAAACGATACGAACATCGGCCTTTTTAGCAGGGGGTCAGATCTTGAATTATCACATTTTTCAAGAAATGTGATAATTCAAGATCTGACCCCCATAGAAATCAGTTGAACAAGCCGCGCTTCTTCACGAAACCCAGAGACTTCCGGTAATCCTCGCTCTTCTTGAAGAGCACGCCGAGATAGGGGATCTCCCGGCCCAGCCGCTCGCCGCCGCTGAAATCGGGGTCGGCCAACAGGGCCCTGATCCAGTTGATCAGCTCCCGGGTCGCCGGCTTTTTCTCGATCGCGTCGATGGAGCGCAGTTCGTAGAACAGCCCGATCGCGTTGTCCGCCAGGGTGCGCGAAATATCCGGGAAGTGGGCGCCGACGATGCTCCGCATCATGTCCGGATCGGGAAAGGCGATGTGGTGAAAATTGCAGCGGCCCAGAAACGGGTCGGACAGGTCCTTTTTCGCATTCGAGGTGATGATGATCACCGGCCGGGTGCGTGCGGTGACCGTGCGGTCGGTTTCGATGATGTCGAACTGCATCTGGTCGAGCACGTCGAGCATGTCGTCCTGGAAATCGCTGTCCGCCTTGTCGATTTCGTCGATCAGCAGCACGCAGCGCTCATCCGACGTGAACGCCTGACCGATCCTGCCCATCCGGATATACTCGTCGATATTGGACACGTCACGGCTCGAATCGCCGAACCGGCTGTCGTTGAGCCGGGTCAGCGTGTCGTACTGGTAGAGCGCGTCGACCAGTTTCATGCTGGACTTCACGTTCAGCACGATCAACCTCATGCCGAGACTTTCACTGA
>JAJDNR010000131.1 GCA_022340565.1 Desulfofustis sp. | reverse complement strand
CAGAAAAATCAGTGCTTTTTGGTATGGTGGTGAAAAAAGATGGCCCAGCCCGTGAAGAAATATATCTCGAAACAGCAATGGCTTGATAAGGCTTTAAAACAACTCGGGAAAAAAGGGAATCTCGGGTTGACGATCGAAGATCTCTCCACAGCGGTGGGGGTTACCAAGGGGAGTTTCTACTGGCATTTCAAAAACCGTGATGATTTCGTTCGCAGCCTGTTCGACTATTGGGCAGAGTTGAGCACCACACACGTTATTGAACATGTTTCACAGGTAGACGGGTCTGCGTCTGATCGTCTGCTTGCCTTGAGCAGGTTTCTGATTGAAAAAGACATCTGTAAGTATGAGTGTTCCATTCGAGGCTGGGTGCAGATATATCCGAAACTGATCCCGCTCCTGGAAGAGGTAGATCTGAGGCGCTATGAGTACGTGGCGCACCTATTTCAGGAACTCGGCTTTACCGGTGACGATCTGGAGATGCGGGTGCGCACGTTTCTGGTTTATTACGGTCTTGAGACGTCGCTGTATCCCAACCAGAAATTGGAAGACCGTTTGGTTTCCATGTCGCTCAGGCATCAATGCCTCATTGAGGCAGCGTATTGAAATGTGCGGAGTTCCTGAGTCTCTTTTGTTAGCATCAATGGCTGCTTACTAGCCAATGAAAGATCGAACCGCTATTGAAATAGCGCCGCAAATTCACCATATCCTTCCTCCACCATCTTTTCAGCAGGTATGAATCTGAGGGCCGCCGAGTTGATGCAGTACCGTAATCCGGTCGGTGCCGGCCCATCGGTGAAGACGTGTCCGAGGTGTGAATCGGCCTCTTTACTGCGCACCTCGATACGGTTCATGAACAGCGTCCGGTCCTCATGTTCGACAACATTATCCTTCACCAGCGGACGAGTAAAACTGGGCCAGCCCGTGCCCGAATCATATTTATCGAGAGAACTGAACAGCACCTCGCCGGAAACGATATCGACATAGACACCTGCTTGCTTATTGTTCCAGTACGCGTTGTCAAAAGGAGGCTCGGTCGCATCTTCCTGAGTGACCTGGTACTGCAGCGGCGTCAAACGTTTTTTCAAGTCGCCCTGCATCGGTGATGCCATATGCTGAGGGCTGCCGCTCAGGTCAATGGTTACCCCTTTCCAGGTGCGGTTCAAAAAGTCGTCGCGGCCGGAGCGCGATCGATAGAACGCATAGCGAAGCGGGTTTTTCTTGTAGTAGTCTTGATGATAATCCTCGGCAGTCCAGAATTTTGGGGCATCACGAATGGGGGTTACCACCGGTTTTTCAAAAATATTGCTGGCAATAAGCTGATTCTTTGAGGCCTCGGCCTGCCGCCGCTGGGCATCTCCGTTAACGTAGATGACCGAGATGTACTCGTTGCCGCGGTCGACGAACTGGCCGTGCGCGTCGGTGGGGTCTATCTGCCGCCAGAACACATCCAGCAATCTGCCGTAGGAAATCCTGGCGGGATCATAGGTAATCTGCACGACTTCCGTGTGACCTCCCGAACCATAATTCTTGTAGGTTGGGTTCGCTGTTGTACCCCCGGCATAGCCGGAGACCACTGAGAGAACCCCATCCAATGATTCAAACGGCTTTTCCATGCACCAGAAACACCCCCCGGCAAAAAGGGCCTGCGCAACGTCCTGATCAGGCTTGCCGCTGTCCATCTCTGCCCCGCTGATCTGCAGAACAAGACCGCTTACCAGAACTATCAAAGTAACTGCCAGCACAGCTGGCAGCGAATTTCGGTGCTTCATAGCAATCCTCCAGATCCTGATGTTTCAACATGAGCCTGTCCCGCTACTGAGCGGCTGTGCCCATGGATTCCATCTCCGGTTTCATCGGGTCTTTTGCCGCATCTTCCATCATGGTCTCATCGTTCATGGTTTTGTCCATGCGCTCCATCTTCGGCTTCATCGGTTCTGCGGCAGTATCTTCCATCATCGCCCCTGCTTCCGTGGTTTTACCCGCAGGCTTATCCATACTGCTCATCTCAGAGTTCATCGATGTGGCCATATCATGATTGCTGCATCCGCTGATCAAAATGACCATAAACGTTGCCAATACCGCTGTTGCCAGAGTTTTCATAACGCACCTCCCGTTTAAGATTGTAGGCATCCCTATGCAGCCCCTGCTGCATACCGGTCACGATTGTCGGTCAAGTCAGCGTTTGTGGCCGACCGCAATCACAACCCGTGGTATTGATTAGTGTATGACCCTTAGTTCACAGAAAAATCACGAACCCATAACAAAAGTATCACACCGCTGGATCTCGCGGAGGGACGGAAAACCCGGGAGGGGATGAGCTGCTCTGATACATCAGTCGGGCTCATTGAGGAGGATAGGAGCGGATCGCCGTACGCTCGATCTGGAAATGACAAGGAGTTTCGTTAATGGTGTTCCCGGAGAAAATCCAGGTCATCCGGGGTATCGGCATCCAGCAGAATAAACGGATCGTTAACCGGAACATTGCGGGCATGCCGATGGTGTTTTTTCAGCAGGACTTGTAATCCGCCTTGATCGTCAAAGCTGAGAATTTCGTCAACCAGGTCGGACCTGATCAACGGAGGGTGCCCGCGTCTGGATCGATATACCGGATAGAAAACCAGCGCGGATGGTGCCTGATTCAGTGCGTTCAGCAAAGTCGATACGGTACTCGGCTGGACCAGAGGGATATCGACCGGAAGCAGGAAGAAGGCTTTGTTGGCAGGGTCTAATGCTTTCACTCCTGCCTGGACCGAAGAAAACATGCCATTGGCAAACTGTTCATGAAATACCGAAGGGCAATGGTACCGGTCTAATTCCTGCTGCAGCTCCTGCGATTTATGTCCCTTGACGACGACGATGTCGGCAATACCACATATCTGAAACAGGTTGATCGTGTGCCCCAGAAGCGTTCTCGGACCAATGGAAAGCAGCGGTTTAAAATCCCCCATACGGTTTGACAAACCTGCTGCAAGGATAACTGCGCCGACACGCATTTCAGCCATCTGCAGTGGATGAGGCCCGGTGATCGATTAACTCGGCGACAATGCTTATGGCGAGTTCCGCGGGGGTTTCTGCCTTGATCGGCAAGCCGATGGGGCAATGCACCCGGTCTAGTTCTTCTGCATGGCACCCTTCGGCGATGAGCGTGTTGTATATGCTGTGCCGCTTCTTCCGGCTCCCCATCATACCGATATAGCCGGCTCTGGTTTTCAGTGCCTGCCCCAGAACTTCCTTGTCATAGCTGTGGCCGCGGGTGACGATGATAATGTAGCTGTTGGGGGTAATCTTAAATGGTTCGAAGATATTGACATACCCCGGGCACAAGTGGATTTCATCCACTGCCGGAAACCGGGATTCGCAGGCGAACGCAGACCGATCGTCGAAAACCAGGGTCTTCATTCCTATAAATTTTGTCAGTTTGGCAAGCTCTTTGGATACATGCCCGGCACCGATGATATAAACCGTCTGAGCCGGCATGACCGGCTCGACCAGGACCAGGCGGTCGGCGGATGCATGCAGTGACGGACATTGGTGACCGCCTCCGCTTAGGTCTCTAATCTCCTCAATACTCCGCTCCAGGATAATCCCGCTGTCCGCCTCCGTGATGATGCCCTTCCAAAGAAAGGGCCGTTCGCTTGCAATTTTTTTTGAGGCAGCTTCATACAAAGACTCATTGTCCGGATGAGCGTCCACATATTCCAGCAGCACTTCCATGTGGCCGCCGCAGATCAGATCAAGATCGTTGCTGTTGCTGTCTTCGCGCAAATCATAACGGGCGATGCTTCCGCGTTTCGTATCGAGCGTGGTCAGAGCGCGTTTTATTACATCGCCTTCAACCGCACCGCCGCCGATGGTACCTGAGATTCCACCGCCGGCATACACGATCATTTTGCTTCCAGCGGCTCTCGGGGTCGATCCCCGGCTGCTGATGACCGTGGCCACCACCATAGGCTCACCCCGTTGCAGGGCATGATATATATCGATTAATAAGGTATTCACGTCTTATCGTTAACAGGGACTTGATCGTATCAGGAGCCAGGGCGATCCTTGGCACCACCTGCCGGGCCGGAAACGGCTTGGCAGGTTATTGTTCATCAGACACCGTTGATTGGCCTCGGGGCCCTGATCTCTCTATGCCGTTTTCAGCTGAGCGGTGTCAAACGGAAGGTTTCGCAATCTCACCCCGGATGCCGCGAACATGGCATTTGCTAGAGCCGGAGCAACTGAAGGCAATACCGGTTCACCGACACCGCCCGCCTTCACGTCGTTCTCCATGATGTGCACCTCTATCTCCGGCACTTCCGGCATTTTCAGGAGGGGGTATTGATCGTAGTTACCGGTATACACCCCGCCGTCCCTGAACCGGACCCGCTCGTGAAAGGCCACACTCATGCCCATGACCACCCCTGCTTCGGCCTGGGCCCGGATCGCATCGGGATATACGGCAGTCCCGCAGTCAATCGCACAATACATTTTGTGAACCGTTACGCGGCCGCCCGTATCGACCGACAGCTCGGCAACGTGGGCGGCAATCGACTCGAAACAAGATGTCAGCGCAACGCCTCTCGCCCTTCCCTCCGGCGCCTGATCGTTCCAACCGCTCTTCTCTGCCAGATACGCCAGGAGATTGTAGGGCCGGGTGCCTTTTTCAAGATGGTCAAGGCGGAATTGAACCGGGTCCGCCCCCGCTGCGTGAGCCAACTCGTCCATGAAGGACTCAACGGTAAAGACGTTGGCCGAATATCCCACCGAACGCCACCAGCCGACGGGGATGGGAGTATCCACCATCACATAGTCGATCCGTTTGTTCGGCACCAAATATACCATGTCGGTGATGCCGGAAACGGCATCCGCGTCCAGGCCATCCTTAACATAGTGCGGCATCACTCGTGACATGACCGAGGGTGCGGCAACCTTGTGCGACCAGGCCACCATCCTGCCATGGGTGTCCAGTCCGGCCTGAATCCTGCAGTGGCTTGCCGGACGGAAATAGTCATGAGCGAAATCGTCCTCCCGACTCCAGATCACTTTAACCGGACGCCCCAACGATTTGGAGAGCATGACCGAATCGACCACCGGATCCTGTTCCCCGCGCAGGCCAAAGCCGCCGCCGGCCGGCAGGGTCATGACCTCAACCTTTTCCACGGGGAGTCCGGTCAACCCGGCTGCCGTTTCCTGGGTCGCAGTCTGCCCCTGGGTGGGTATCCAGATCCGGCAGCGATCCTTCTCCACATGGGCGGTGCAATTGATTGGCTCCACCTGGGCATGCGAGAGATAGGGCAAACGATAGGACTGCTCCAGGGTCTGGCTGGCTCCCGCCAGGGCTGTTTCGACATCCCCCTCGTTTTGGGCCACCACCCCGGATCTGCTGAGATGCTCCTGAAGCAGCTCGTCCAGGGTCTCATCATTCAGATGTGGATGAGACCCACTGGACCACTTAATATCGAGGGCCTCCCTGCCCCTCATGGCTGCATAGGTCGTTTCCGCGCAAACCGCGATCCGGTTGTCCAGTTCCACCACCTTGACAACCCCTTTGACTGCCATGGCTGCACCGGCATCATGAGATTCAGGCACGGCTCCATAGGAGGGCGGCCGGGCCACCACGGCAACGCACATATCATCGGTCCTGAAATCGATGCCGTAGGCAGTCCTTCCCGCCACCTTGTCGGGAATATCCAAACGCGCTCTTTGCGTACCGATAATGCGATAGTCGCCAGGATCCTTCAATGGCGGGTTATCGGGGACGGCACGTTTCCCCGCTGCTGCCGCCAGCTGCCCGTAGCTGAGGCTGGAACCGTCCGGGTGAAAGACCTTGCCCTGCTGCGCCAGACATTTCTGCACCGGGATGTCCCACTGCTCTGCCGCCGCTTCCAGCAGCATCTGCCGGGCAGCCGCCCCGACCGTGCGGAGCAGATCCCAGCGGTGCCGGATACTGGTGCTGCCGCCGGTCGCCTGCATATGCCAGACCGGGCTCTTGAACGGTTCTGCGGCAAGCGCCATTTTCACCGTGACCCGTTCCCAGGCTGCATCCAGTTCATCGGCGATAATCATCGGGATGCCGGTGTGGGTTCCCTGGCCGAGATTGGTCTGGCCCACCCAGACGGTGATCGTGTCGTCCGCACCAATTTCCAGAAAGGCGTGCGGTTTGAACGGCAGGCTGGAATCAGCCAGCACCGGGGAAGCATTGAACAGTTCTATCCGGCCAGATAATGCGGTCGCGGCGATGACCAGGCTGCTTTTTGCCAGAAACACCCTGCGCGTCATAGAGATCTGCATGGCTCAGCCTCCGTGTTTGATTGCGATTTCGGCAGCCCGTCTGATGGCTTTTCTGATCCTCGGATGGGAGCCGCACCGGCAGATCACGTCATCCATCGCGTCGTTGATCTGCTCGTCTGTGGGGTCAGGCTGGCGGGACAGGAAATCAACCGTCTGCAGCATTATACCAGGCTGGCAATAGCCGCATTGGGGTACCTGTTTCTCTATCCATGCCCGCTTGACCGGGTGATCGTCGGGCAACCCCTCGACGGTGGTGATCTTCTGCGCACCGGCCTCTGCCACCGATATCGAGCAGGATCTCACCGCCGCCCCGTTAATGAGCACCGTACAGATCCCGCATTCCGCAATGCCGCAGGTATATTTGACGCTTGTTATCCCGAGATTATCTCTCAATACCCAGAGCAAAGGGGTCTCCGGGTCCACATCCACCTGCCTGCTGGTGCCGTTGACCTGTAGCGTAATCATATGGCCTCCATGATCGTGTTGGGTGCAGTCCGTTGGGTATATATACCTTCAGTATATCAGATTTATTGCCGTCCTGCTTGCTATCCTCGCTTAGTGTTAGTCGAAGGGTGCATGCTTTTACTTGACGCTTCGCGATGAAACTCCAGGAATCGCCGCCGGAAATCAGGACGTCGCGGATCTCCGGCTGCGAGGCGGTGTGATTCGATTGGCCTCGTATCTGCAGGTGCACTCAGATACTATCTTGCCTCTGCCTATCTAGTGGGAACTCCCGGGTCCCTTCGCTTGCGGTGCTTTTTTATGGAAGTTTCCGGCATGAGAAGGAACCGGGTAGATTTTTGCCTCGGTCCTGTCGGGATGTTTTTCATCGAGATGCTTTACATGGTTATCGGCGCTTTCGGCAAGCCGTTCGAGCACCTGGGAAATGTCAGAATTTTTATAGGTTCTGGCAAATTCCCTGTTGGCCATCAAGTACGGGCTGAGGTGATAGCCGGACGCTGCCTGGCCATCCAGGCTGATATCCTCAAATGACGCGAGTACCCGGCCTTCGAACACCTGCTCGATGAGATCAAGCACGGCGTAAACGAAAAACTTCTCGATATCTTCTGTTGAATCAGCAGTATTCAAGTTCTTCCTGTAACCATGCTGAATCTCGCGCTCTATCTTTGTAAATGATTTATGTCTGCCCATGCCACTCACCTATGCTCCGGTTTAGAACGTGCGTGCCCCATATTGGCCCATATTGGCTCTCACCCGTTTACACATGCCTTGTATAAGCACTGATATTGTCTTGCACCTCAGATACGCCCGGAATGGCCCTGATAATTCTGGGGATCTCCTCCTTCTCCTCATTTGACAGCACAAACCCGTGTATTTCGACCGTGCCTTTGGCGGGAATGTCGAAAAACAGCATTGATAAGGTAAAGCCCCTGTCCAGAAGCGTGGCCCGTATCTTTTTTTCAAGGCCCAGCTTCTCCATTGCCTCCATGGCGGTCAGGCTGCAGGATTTCATCTGTCCTGAACGGGCTGTCTCGACGATAATTTTCACGGCCATATCCAGGCCAATCTGCTCAGTGTTGATGATCAGATCGTAAAGAGATGGATCCTGCCAGTCCATTTTAAAGGCGTAGCGGAGAAAGCCTTTTTGTTCGTGGTCCGCCTTCTTTATCAATCTCCGGGCGGTGTCCTCATTCAAACCCTGCTGCGTGATCAGGTTCTCGATGCGGCTCTTCAAACCCGCGAAGATATGGACATGCAGGGCACACTCAAAATCACGCAGCAGCATCTGGCTGCCGTGCCCGATGATGACCCCCTCGCCCCTCTTGGCCACCTCATATATCAAGGCCTCCATGTAATTCAGGTAGATCTCCGGCTTGTGGTTCATCAAATGGTCGAAGAATCCCGGCGATTTTTCCTCTAGTTCCTTTACATCTTCGGGGCGGATTCCCATTCCTATCGCTTCCTGCTGAAGTTTTCGATCATCAAACAGCGGGACCTGGAGCTCCTCGGCCACAAGGCGAGCGATAACCATGCCACCGCAGCCGATCCCTCGTGAAATCGTAATCAACGGCATATGAACCTCCCTATGCTGGTTTTGTAGTAATTGTTTAAAACACTAACAGACGCTTCCATGCAGATTGGCGCCGCCTCCCGGCTTCGCCGTCGCCTGTCCTCCGGCATGGCCTCTGCCTCCTGTCCACACAGTTGCCGTATGCTCTGAAAGTCCAAAGATCAGCGCTTGACCTCTCCTGGTTCAGTGTTCACCCGAGCTGGTTTTCGGCCGGTCCGGGATCCTGCACGTTTTGCCCGACCGTTTCGCCGATCCAGATCTGCCACCGGGTATAATCAGTCAAGCATATGCCGTGCCAATCGAAAGGGTGTGGTAAAGTTACAACAACATAATGGATATCAACATATTCTCCTCTCCCCCGAATATTTCATGGAAAACGAATGTTGTTTAAAAATAAACGGCAAAACCAAATGTTCCTGGAAGACCACAAAATCTGCCACTGCGACCGTTTGTGCCTTATAGAATCAACGCTGAAAAGACCAGCTTTCCACTCTGCGGGCGAGTCGATACGGCCTGCAATTCTGCGTCGCTTTTGGGAAAGGCATAGCACCTCTATAGCCTTCCCCAAGTCTCCTTGACTCGCAGGCCGTCTCAACTCGTGAAATATCCGGGCTGATGAGAGGCGATAAGCTCTGGTGACAAACAAGGTGGGGAGGTGTCGTCCGCGACTTCGTGAAACCAGCAGATCAGGCGACGGGCATGTCAGTTTTTTTTACACGTCGTCAAGAACCACGATAGAACGGTGGATCGGCAACGCAGGGTCGACTGGCGTGAGGTGCGAATGAAGATCGAACAGCAGGAGTCTCCCCCCGTCTCAGTTTTCCAGGCATGAGCTTCGTATCAGCCGATCCGCCGCCACCCGTTCGTTTTCTTCCATGGAGCGGCGGAGTCGCTTCGCCCAGGCTGCTGCCTGGTGTATCTGCAACTTTTCGGGCAGGTTGATCGGTTCCCCGGCACAGACCAGGATACGGCTGAACGGCAGCGGAATTTCAAGTTCGTCCCAGCGCCGGGTAAGGACAATCGACGGTTTCACGGCTACTGACAGGGGTATGATTGCCAGATCGAGGCGGGCCGCCAGGATCATGAGACTGTCACGGATATGGTGAAAGGGGCCGAGCGGTCCGTCTACGGCAGTTGCCAGGCAGCCGCCGGTCTGGAGCTCCCGGATGAGCCTTCGGTAAAGCGTTGCTGATTCGTGATCGGACACGAATATGCTGCGAAAGCCGAACTGAGTACAGAGATGCGCGATGATTTGTCCCCGGAACGAGCAGCTGGTGATGATAGTCGCAGGATACCCCTCGAGGAGCGGAAACAGCGAGAGATACCTGCCATGCCAGAATGCCGCGAGCACACGCCGGTCCTGTGCCAGTAAAATGTCCAGGGCTTGCAGATCTATGTCCCTGGTGCGCCAGCTCCGCCTGAGTATCCTGAAAAAACAGGCATACAGGGCTGCCATTGCGGCGGCTACTCGGTCATTGTTCAGGTGGGATTCAGGTCGATTCCCCGCTTTTTTTGCAGCGGTATCCATCTGATCGTTTCTTCAATGGCGTGGCCATAATTTCCCAGTATCTCAAATTCCCTGCGGATCCGCTTGCGCGCCTGATGCCACCGGCTCCCGGCCACCTGCTCGAGTGCCGGTCGAGTGCCGATGTGGGAACGGTAAAGAGCCAACACGGCGCCGCTACAGGATGCTAACGACAACCCTTCCGCCGTCGACCGTGCGCTTGCCCGCAATTGCTGGCGCCGGTCGTCATCCAGCCCGGCGAACCAGGCTATAGAACCGACATAATCCTCCGGCCGGTCGGCTGCCAGCAGTCGTCCATTGCGGAAATCGACAATCACATCCCTGACTCCCGGAGCATCGACAGCGATGACCGGTGTACCAGCCGCCATCGCCTCGGCCAGCACCAGCCCCTGCGTTTCCGAACAGGAGGTGAAGGCGAACAGATCCATGAGCCGATAGATGCCGGCCAATTCGGTTCGGGAAAGCACCCCGAGCGAGTGTATACGGTCCAGTACCCCGCGGCTTTCAAACAAGGCGAGCATATCTGGTTTCACCGCACCCTCCCCGGCCATGAGAAAATGTGCCTCGGTATCAAGGTGCAGGTAGCTGCTGATACACTCGGCCAGATAGTGCAGATTCTTTTCCGGCGCCAGACGACCGACGTGTCCGAGCACCAACGCGTGTTCCGGGATGCCGAGATCTTGACGCGACGGTGCCGATTCAGGAACCTCGAAGTAAAGCGGGTCAACACCGGTGGGAATAACCTGTATGGCTGTTTTTACCCCATGATCGACGAGGATATCGGCTATGGATCCACTCGGTGCGATCACTCCGCTGCAGAGATTGCAGTAGCCCGTCACCAGTTCTATCACGAAATGCTTGAGAGCGCTGGAATCACCCGGCACATAATGGGTATATTGCTCGTAGCGGGTATGATGGGTGAAAACGATCGGGACTGCAAAGGCGGCGGCTATGCGCAGGGCGCTGTATCCCAGTAAAAAGGGGTGGTGGCTGTGTACGACATCCGGCCTGAAAGCTTCAAGCACACCGCTCATTGACCCGAAAACCGGGACCGGCAGCGAAAAATCGCTGCCGTTGAAGTGCTGCACCGCCGGAACCCGCAAGACGCCAGGCTCGTTCCTGGCGCTTCCCTCAAACGACGGGGCCACGACCAGAACCGCATGACCCATTCGGCGCAGCTCATCGGCAAGCCCCTGGACACTGCGGGCGACACCTCCGACATGGGGGGTGAAGGTGTTGGTAAACATGGCGATATTCATAAGCGGTCCTCTTTCCGCACGATAACCGCGGATATCCCCGGTTGCGCCATGATACGCGGATAAAACGGCAGGGCGACGGCAATACGAGGCTCACCCTTTTGCCAGGTTGCCTGCCAGGAAACAATAATGTTGTCGGCCTCCGGTTGCAACCGGACGGTAACCGGACCAAACGGCGTCGCTGAAGGCCCGAAGGATATGGGGCTCCGTTGCCGGGTCCAAGCGGGGAAGAGACCGGAGCCGAAAATCAGCGTATCTCCCTCTTCCCGAACAAAACAATTACGCAACATGCTAACCCATTCCGCCGATGCCCAGACGTGATGGCCGTCACCCATGCAGCCGCCCAGGGTGCGAGGGTGAATCGCCTCCGGCCACTGCCCGCTCGGGGAGGCAAGCTCGGAAACGGTGCGTATCAGATCAAGGGCGCGGGTGTCGCCGGCCCGCAACCAGACCTGAGCAAGGTGCAAGGTGAGATATGGATTGATGCCGGAATGAATGACGTCATGAAAAAAGCCGCCCCGCACCAGACACTGCTCAGCAATGAATCTGGCTGTTTCAAGCAGGCGGGCATCGCTCGGAGCCAACAACTGCAGAGGATAACCGGCGACCAGTGAACCGATGGCTCCCGGGTCCATGCGGCGGTACGGTGAAGCCGGCATCCCCGGGTGGCCGATTCTTGCCGAAACTCCGTCCAGGCTATTCATAATGGCGAAAAACAGGTCGTCGGCTTCCCGCTCAAAAAGGCCGGCATCGTCTCGATGGTCCGTTTCGGACAGCATGCGGCCGGCGGCCCGCAAACCGGCAACGCTCCAGAAATCGTCCCAGTAGTAATAATCATTGGGGCCGAGATGTTCTGCCGAGAATCCGGCGGGAAGCAGGCCCGCAACGGGGGGATCGGCAGCCCCTTTCAGCCGTTTCCGGACTATCCACCTGGCTCCCTTGCGAATGGCCCGATGCCAGGCAGGGGGAGCTGTCCTGCCGGTCAGCTCGACATAGCGCTGCATGAGCCACAAAACTTCACCGTTGCTGTCCCACTCGCCTTCCTGGGAATAAAAGAAGCCAGATGATTTCTGCCGGAGAGGGAAACGGTTCAGCAATCGTTCCACTCGATCTGCAAAGCCGATAACGAGCATGGCGTTGAGCATGAAAACCGCGTCTCTGAACCAGAAGCGCTTGTAGGTAAAGGGACCGGGATAGATCTCCCCGGGCGAGTGCAGAACGAGCGAGCGTACCGCTGCATCATAGAGATAAACGAAGAGCGGATCGGGGACATCCAGGCGTGCCGAATCCTCGAGCGCCTCGGTCCAGGAAAGCAGGGGGGCATCAGCAGCCGTGCTGCCACCATTGCTTAGGGGTACGGAGACCTGCACACCGGTCGAGCCTCCCTCGGCGCGAAACAGCGCCGCTGCCGTAGCCATGCCGACGCGACAGTGGACCTCGCTGGCCTGTTCCGTTTCTGAAAAACGCTGTTTCACATCGCCCAGCCGGTAATAGGAAAAATGCACCCGGTCCGGTATCCGGGAAAATACTACCTGCCGCTCGCTGTCTACCAGCCAGCCTTTTTTGTCGGGGAGCACACTGACATCGTAAATGAAGCTGACCCCTTCGGGATTGTAAGGCCTCAGAGCTACGATCAGCCAGCCGTCATCCGGCATAACGGCTGAGAAATCGATGAAACAGGCAGGCCGACCGGTCCCGAGAGCCTGCACCAATACGCGGGAAAAAATGCTCAACTCGCCATCTCCGACGCTGGTAACGACTGAAACCTCCGACTCCGTGTCCATGAACTGCTCGACCGTTGCAGCTGTCGACGGAAAAAGGCGGGTGCCATTATCGGTGAAGAGCCAGGCATCGAGGGACCAGCTGTCCCAAAACGGTGTGACCAGTCCCCGCGGGTCGACAATGGGAAACTGGTCACAACCGGGAAGCCCGACCGCGGTCCAGTTCCGGTGAGTCAGGTTTACATGGGTAATGGAGAAGGCCCGGGGGATAAACGCTCGATCATGGGGATCGTACTGCCGTTCTACCCAGAACGGCCAGACCCAGTCGAGATTGTGCTGGATGGCAACGGTGTTCAGCAGGCCGCGAGCATGGAAAACAAGCCCGGAACGGAGCAGTTCAATCGGTTCCCGCACCTCGAGCGGCTGGCCGAAACGTTCAAGTCTGGCAAGCAGTGAAACCGGGTCGACAAGGCCGCGAGAGCGGGCCAAGAGGCTGACCATTTGTTTCCAGGGAAACCAGCGGTATTTCAGCATATCAGTGCCCTCAAATCGGCGCCGGCGTGTCTATCACTCTAATTCCGTAAAGATTTCCTCTCCGCACACCGCTGGTTGAACTTTTTACCGGTGAGCCAAAGGAGATGTTGCTCACGACTCTCTCCTCATGCTGTATGGTGCGGCGACTATTCGATATGAGGATAGCAGCGCGCGGACTTCTCGGCCATGCCTCTCCGGGACCGTCTCAGCCCCCTCCCCTGCGCTGAAAGCGGGGGGGAGGGGGGGGCGACATGTCTAATACACGCAGCCTGTCTTACGCATTTAGTGTTATGGCTGCCTTGAAACATTGCCTTTTGACCCAAACGCTACGCTGCGCAAGAACATGTTATCCTCGGAACATCAGCTCTATGCCTGCGGAAAACCGTTATCGCGCGCCTTGATCGTGTAGCAAAATCCTCAGGCGTCACGGTAGCCTTGTGCCGTTTCAATTCCTCGAGGTGCACGTCTATTTAAGCGGCGTAAATTCAACCCGCCTGTTCTTCTCTCGATTTATCGCGCTGTCGTTGGGATAGGCGGGCTTAGTCTCGCCATAGCCAACAACGCTGAGCCGGCCGGAATCGATGCCTATGGAATTAACCAGGTAGTCGTATACGGCTTGCGCTCTTCTCTCGGAGAGGCCCTGATTGTATTGTTCCGAGCCAATATCGCAGGTATGCCCGTCTATCCGAACCTGCATATTCGGGTAAGCGTTAAAGACGGCCTGAGTCTGGTCGAGAACGTAATAATACTGGGTCTTAATGACCGCCTTGTCGAAATCGAACAGCAGTACCGTCGACAGCGACCAGCATCCCCGCTCATCAACCTGTATTCCTTTCGGGGTATCTGGGCAGGCATCTCTATCATCAGGCACCCCATCCCCGTCACTGTCGCCTACCGGGACGACAGCCGCAGGCTGAGTTTGCGGAGCCGGCTGCGCGGCTTCTGCGAGCTCGTAGGCGCTCAGGATCTTCTGCCATTCAGACGGGGTATATACCGTTGCGATTGAACCGAAAACGACAGTGCCGTTTTTCATGGTGGCGTAGTAAAGGTGGCCAAGCTTTGCCTCCATCGTCTCCTGGTTAAGGGTGAGCCCGTAGGCAGTCAGAATCGCGTGATAGTCAAACGGAGCATAAGCCATGCAGGTGTCGTTGAACACCACCGAATCGCCCGACGCCGCCGCATAGGTTGACGGAATACCTGCAACGGCCTGGGGTTGCAGATTGAGACCGTACGCTTCGAGCAGCGCATTAAATTCCCGCGACGTGTAAGCGGGTGCGTTGCCGATCCAGGGGACTGTGGCCCCGGCAGGCGGTTCGATCGCGAAGGCCGTACCGCTCAAAACAAGACTCACGAAAAAAACGGTGATAAGTTTATGCAACATTGACATATCCTCCTCGAATGAAAAGTTAGTTGCTCTGCATGTCTGCCACTAGAGGAAAACTATTTGAAGTTTCTCCTTTTTACATGGCATAAAAAGTTCTTCCTCCGACCGCCGGGACATGCATGTTCCGCCGTGCGGTATAACTATACATAGCACCATAAGTCCATTCTATCCCATCGTGCTGCGTTGCTCACTGCGGTGCCTGCTCACAGCGCTACCAGGCTGCTCCGCCGGCTCCTCGCTCGCGCCGTGCCCGAATGGGCGCCCTGAACTTATGTCGCTATGTATAATGAAGCATAAGACGTGCCAATCGAGAGGGTGTCGGATATGTCCAAAAAAAATATATATTACAGAATATTATCTGATAGTTAAAAGACCCATGCAAATGGAGTAACCTAAAAGTGCGTAGGGGTGTCGCCCGATAGTTTTCTAAACGGCATATCAGGGTGTTCGCGTGTCAGGTTTTTTTACACATTGTAAAAAAACCTGATAGTATCGAGGCGGCCTTGACCCTGAACCAAAATCCTGATTTTTCAGGGCTGCCTTCATATGAACATCAGCTTCGAGTAACGCCCGTGCCTTCCGTGAGTTCGCCGCAGACCCCGTCGACTCTCCCGGCTTCAGGAAATGCCGTGTGACGAATGAATTCCATTGCAAAATCAGGATCATCCGCCAGCTCCAGGAGATGAGCCTTACGGACCACCTCCTGAATTTCCAGCTTTTCCCGCTCATCGAGAAGCGCCAGCACCGCCCCCCTGCCGGCGGCATTTTCAACGGTAGATACGTCTGCCTGGCAGACCAGCTCGGGCAGCATGCCGATCGCGACCGCATTTCTCCAGTTGAAGCGGGCGCCGAAGGCACCGGTCAGCACCAGCCTGTCGATGGCATCGATGCCGGCCTTTCTCATCAGCAACCTGATGCCGCTGGACAGCGCCGCCTTGGCGAGTTGAACCTGACGCACATCTGCCAGAGTCAGCACAATCCGTTTCTGACCGGGGGAATGATCATTTCCGGCAATGGCGAATTCGCGGCCGATTCCCTGTTCATCCACACGGATCCCCGGCAGCCCCTCACGGAGACGGCCATTTGCCAGGATCAACCCGGTTTTTACCATCTCGGCAACCGCGTCGATGATGCCCGAACCGCACAGGCCCCTGGGATTTACCCCGCGTTTGCTGCCGATCACCGTGTAGTCGACTCGGTAACTGTCGGGATCTATGTGCACCGTCTCTATGGCCCCGGAGGATGCGCGCATGCCGTGTTCGATATGGGCGCCTTCCAGGGCCGGGCCGGTGGCACAGCTGGTAACCCAGATCGAGTCTTTATTGCCGAGAACGATTTCGCCATTGGTACCGATGTCGATAATCAAGGACATTTCATCCCGGAGATAGGGCTTGTCCGAGAGCATCACCCCGGCCGTATCGCCCCCGACAAAACCCGATATCACCGGAAACAGATGAACCTGGCACAACTCAGATAAATCCAGACCCAGTTCCGTCGCGCGGACATCCCGGGCATTGCACGATTCAGGCATATACGGCGACACCCCGAGTCTTCCCGGGTGCAGCCCGGCAAACAGATGCTGCATGGTGGTATTGCCGACCGCTGTTACTTCAGCTATTTTGTCTCTGCGAACACCGGCGATGCCGATACAGGCGCCGATGAGTTTATTGATCGCATTGATAAGCACTCGCTGGAGTGCTTCTAGACCATCATGGTGGTTGTTGCAGTAGGCTATCCGGCTGATCACATCTTCCCCGAACCGTCTCTGGGGATTCGCCTCAGCGGCGGAATGAAGTATTTCGCCGGAGCGCAGATCGCAGAGATACAGTGCCAGGGTCGTCGTGCCGATGTCGATTGCCACCCCGAGCGGCCCCGGCTCAGCGGCGTAGGTTCCGCCGTATGGTCGTTCGCCGGTTCCAATCCTACCATTGAGTGATTTACCGATCGCTTCCTGGCTGTCTAGAACGGATTCCGATACTGAAACGGAGAGCGGCCCTGCAACCCTCGCCGAACAGGCAAGTCTCCCGCCTCCGGCAATGCACTCCTGCGATAGCAGTTCGAGCTCGTTTTGGATCAATGGAGAGAGATGTTCCGGGGGTGTGATCTCAACCGCGCATTTTCCGCACAAACCTTTGCCGCCGCAATCCGAGCGAAGGCGGATATCCTGCGCTGCCGCAGCATCCATGATGCTCTGGCCCTCGGCAACCCGGCAGGAAATACCCATGGGCTGAAAAATAACCGTGTATTCTTTACGGGGGTGTTTTTCTTTTGACATGTCTTCAGCCATTACAGGTATTTCGGGTTATCTCTTTACCGGGCAAACGCCTGATGAATGCTTCCGGGCATGGACGCAGGCCGGTTTTCTGAAAAATCGTTCTGCTCCGGCCTCCAATTCCCAACAATTCCATACCGGAACATCCGCTAGTTCCCCAGCTGTCTCCAATCCCCTGCCCTTCCCGAGCGTTCCGCCGCATCGGTGCCCCTGTCAATTTTCCAGCCTGCCGGCGCGAAAGGCCTTTAAGTATTCCATACAGAAATCATCCCTGCCCATAAGCGTTTCGGCGGCGATGATCGTGGCCATCATGTTTCGGTCCAGCGGGTTGACGATGGCTCCGTCCAGCCCTTTGCATATGGCCATGGTCATGAAGGTCTGGTTGATCAATTTTCGCGCCGGCAGTCCGTAGGAGACGTTGGACAACCCGCAGGCCGTGTGAATGCCGGGGAAGCGTGCGACGATTGCCTCTATGGCGTTGATGAATTCGACGCCAAAGCTGTTGTTGACGCTCATGGGCTGGACCAGCGGATCGACAAAGATGTTATCGACGGGAACATTATTCCGGGTCAGCCCGTTGACCAGGGAATCGGCTATCTTCAGTCTGTCCTCCACCGATTCAGGCATGCCTTCGTCACTCATGCAGAGCGCGATGACCTTCATGTCAGTGCCTGCGATAATCGGCAGCAGGTTATCGTAGCGCTGTTTCTCGAGGCTGATCGAGTTGATCATGGGGGTTCCCCGATGCGCCTCGAGCGCCGCCTCAATGGCCTTGGGATCGGGGCTGTCGATGGCGCAGGGCCGGTCGCTGGCCTCCTGTACCGTCTGCACCAGCCAGGTGAGGTATTGAGGCTCTCTGCCGACAAAAATGCCGGCATTTACATCGATATAATCGGCTCCCGCTTCAGCCTGGTCCTTTGCCACTTGCCGGATCGCTGCCTTATCTCCACCCTGGATGGCAGCAGCGATGGCCGTGCGGCTCGCATTGATTAATTCTCCGATGATAATCATACCAACTCCTGTTCACGGTGTGGTCGAAAAAATGCTCTTTTGGTATAGAGACGATGCCCACTGGGGGGGTAAAGAGATGTCGCGGTACATGGCCTGTTCTGATCATGTTTTACCCGGTAATCCTGTCAATAAACGTCCAGCCGGGTGAAATGGGTTATGATGTTCGCATGAAATATTTTGAGATGCTCAACGGAGAGTTCTTCTGCCCTGGTGCTGTCCCTTCTCTCGATGCTGTCGGTTATTTCTGAATGCTGGTCGGAAAGCGTCCGGTAATACTCCAGTACACCTCCGGGACCGGATTTGGCTCTTTCAAGTGCACTATAGGTGAGCTGCTGCATCAACACCCGCAGTTGATAATGTACCTGGGAGATAAAGGGGTTGTGAGCCGCCTCAGCTATTGCTCTATGGAAATGTTCATTTTTGTAGACATAATCCTTGGGATCTCCAGTCGAGGCTGCCTTAACGACTGATTCGTTAGCCCGCCTCAGCTTTTGCATATCCGATGCGGTCGCCCTTTGAGCCGCCATTTTAGCAACGGTTTTTTCGATGACGATGAGTGTTTCCACTAAACTGGTAATATCATCCAGTGAAAACTGACGCACCCGGGGAGCTCTACCGGCTTCGATTTCCAACAATTGCATGGTATGAAGGCGATTGATTGCGGCCCGATAAGGCGTTCGGCTGACATGCAGCTTTTTAGTCAATACCTGCTCATTGAGAAAATCGCCCGGCTTCAGCTCATTGGTAATGATTTTCTCCAATAATTTCTGGTACGTCTCATCTGACAGATTGCGATTATTTCCCATACGTCATTTCCCATCATGGCAATGGAGGCCTGGTACAAGCAAAAACAAAGCCCGGCTCTTAGCATAAATGAATACATAAAGTATACCTTATGAATATGCGATATAAACGAATCCCCGTCAACCCATTTTTATGATCAGGGGCTATCTTGAAAGATCAGGGTTTTAGCTCAAGATCAAGGCTGAACTGGCAATAATTGGGCCGAGCGCTAACAGCGGGCTTTTCATAAAGCCCTGAACATCACTGAATAGCGATTGCTTTCGATGCCTCTGCCGGGACCGAGATGAACAATTAAAATCGCAAGTCATGACGCAACACATGCTGTTAAAAATCTTGACAGAGGTAAAGATAAATTTTATAAGGATACATACTATATACACAGAGTATCCTTAAATTGAATAACCGGGAGGTTGACAATGAGTCTGTATGCGAAGCTGGTCGAATGTGAACGGAAACAACGCCCGGTACGGGTCGGCCTGATCGGGGCCGGGAAATTCGGTTCCATGTTCCTGGCCCAGGTACCCAACACACCGGGCATCCATCTCGTCGGCATCGCCGACCTGGCTCCTGAAGGCGCCAGAACGAACCTGCGACGTATCGGCTGGACATCCGATGCATATCAGGCACCATCCTTTGAGGATGCGTTGAAAAACCGTAGGACCTTTATCACCGAAAGCTGGGAGGCCCTGGTGATGCGTCCTGAAATTGACGTTATTGTCGAATGCACCGGTAATCCCGCGGCGGCCGTCGAACACTGCCTGGGCGCCTTCAGAGAGGGCAAACATGTTGTCAATGTGACCGTTGAAGCCGACGCCTTCTGCGGCGCCCTGCTCGGTCAGCGGTCCACAGAGGCGGGTGTGCAATACAGCCTGGCTTTCGGAGATCAGCCGGCTCTGATCTGCGACTGGGTGGACTGGGCGCGCGGCTGCGGCTTCCCTGTTGTGGCCGCCGGCCGCGGCCACAAGTGGTTACCCCGGTTCGCCCAATCCACCCCCGAGACGGTCTGGAACGATTGGGGACTGACGGCCGAGCAGGCAGAGATCGGCGGCCTCAATCCGAAGATGTTCAACTCCTTTCTGGATGGTTCCAAACCCGCCATCGAATCTACCGCCGTAGCCAATGCCTGCAATCTCGAATCTCCTGAACATGGTCTGTTGTTTCCCCCATCGTCGATGGACGATTTGCCGACCGTCATGCGGCCGGTGAGCGATGGCGGACAGCTTGAAAAAAAGGGGGTCGTGGAAGTCGCGTCCAGCCTTCACCGGGACGGAACCCCGGTGCCCAACGACATCCGCAACGGGGTGTGGGTCGTCGTGGAAGGCGATACAGAATATATCCGCCGCTGCTTCCAGGAATACGGTGTCAAAACCGATGACACCGGGAAATACTGCGCCGTGTTCCGCCGCTGGCACCTCATCGGTCTCGAAGTCGGTATCTCGGTCGCTTCAGTGGCACTGCGCAACGAGCCGACCGGCAGCCCGGTCTGCTTTAACGCAGATGTTGTCGCCACCGCCAAGCGCGACCTCAAACCCGGCGAAATACTCGACGGTGAAGGCGGTTACACGGTTTACGGCAATATTCAGCCGGCAACAAAATCGGTTGAATCCCGATGCCTGCCACTCGGCCTGGCCCACCATCTCAAGATCATAAAACCGATTGCTCAAGGCCAGGCTGTGCACTGGGATGAAGTCGAGGCCGATACCAGCCTGACAGCCTATAAAATCCGCAGAGAAATGGAAGATCTCTTTTTGGCAAAGAAATAATCTCTTCCCGCAGATACGAGGATCTCGCCAGTGCTTCGGTGAGGGTGAGAGAGACATTGTTTTGCCTTGATAGACGGGCGAACCGGTCAGACCGCTCCCAGCATTGCCCATAGCCTTTGCCCCAGATCGACGGCCTGTGAGGCTTCCG
>JAJDNR010000110.1 GCA_022340565.1 Desulfofustis sp. | reverse complement strand
AACGGGCTGGATATGGTTAGAATGAACGTACTCGCAAAGCTGCTCAGCGGAGTCCAGGCAAGGGTTGAACTCCGCCCGAAGGCGCCGACCTGCGCCCACGCCCTCGAAAAAATCACGATTCCAAACAACATCAGAACGACTGAGCTGAATGTGCCGAACCTGCGTTTCACCTGCTCCTTCTGTAATAATCGTCCGATGCCGATAAGAGACAGACCGATATAGAGACAGTCGGCAATCGTGACTGCCAGCACCGCCAAAAGACTGTTCATCAGCGTGCTTTCCATGCCGATCGAGACAAGGTAGAAGAAGATCGGCCCGATGGCCAGCTGCAGCATCATGCCGGTGCGCAATCCGGAGATGAAGGGGGGGGGCGGGATCATCACGTCAGTATCGGTTGCTGTTTACATGCTGTTTTCCAAATTATTTGACAATTCTGGTTTCCACCTTGATCCGGTATTATTTATCTCATAGTGTCGATAGGTTGCAACGGTAAAGGTACATTTGAATGTGGCTTTAACGGTAAATTGGCACGGTAACCGTGAAACAATAGGATCGTGGCCCGAAATCAAGGCGGGCCGGAAGGACTCAGCGCAGGCATAGCGCACATATTCCAGAGATAACATATTCTTGCGCATTGCAGATTGTGGACCAAAAGGCCCTGTTTCTGGGCAGCCGATAATTCGAATACGGATACTGGTGCGTCGTTATACCAGATATGGAGCGCAAGGCCCCGCGGAATGTCTCACCTGGAGAATTATTGAGGTTGGAAAACGGGAGGGATGCTGCCGGCTGATAGATCGGCAGCAGGTCCTGATAAGGCAATCCCAGGAACCTGCTGCTGATTTTTAGGGGGATCGTCACGGGCCGGCCCTGTTCAGGGCTTTGTGACCTTTCACCAGGCGGTCCGGAGGCCTGAGGGCCTCCTTCCCCTGGCATTCCCGCTATTCGATCTCAAATGCCCGCTCTCCATGGATCGAACTGTCGAGACCGAGCACTTCTTCTTCCTCGCTGACCCTGAGTCCGCCGGTAATCGCCTTGGTGACATAGGTGACGATAGCTGTACCGATGGCGGTATAGACGATGGTCCCGACGATTGAGACGGACTGTACGAACAGCTGTTTCGGATTGCCGAAGAACAGGCCGGTACCCAGTTCATTGATTGCCGGGTTCGCGAACAGGCCGGTGGCCAGGGCGCCCCAGATACCGCACATGCCATGTACGCCGAAGGCATCAAGCGAGTCGTCGTAGCCGATTTTCTTCTTGAGTACCGCGACACTGAAAAATCCCAGAACGCCGGCGCCCAGCCCGATGATCAGTGAAGAGATCAGACCGACAAATCCGGCCGCCGGGGTAATGGCCACCAGACCGGCAACAACGCCTGAGGCGATGCCCAGCAGGGTCGGCTTCTTATTGATCATCCATTCTGCAAACATCCAGCCGAGCGCTCCCATTGCCGCCGAAGTATTGGTGACCAGGAAAGCGGATGCGGCAATGCCGTCGGCGGCTAGCTCGCTGCCGGCGTTGAAACCGAACCAGCCGAACCAGAGCAGTGCAGCTCCCAGGGCGGTCAGCGATACACTGGACGGGAACATGGGCGTCTTTCCATAGCCGAGGCGCTTACCGAGGATGTAGGACAATACCAGGCCGCCGACACCGGCATTGATGTGAACGACGGTACCGCCGGCGAAATCGAGTGCCCCCATTCCGGCCATCCAGCCGCCGCCCCAGACCCAATGCGCTATGGGTGAGTAGATAAAGGTCAGCCACAGGACCGTGAAAACGATCCAGGAAGAAAATTTCATGCGGTCGACGACCGAACCGAGAACCAGCGCGACGGTGATTGCGGCAAAGGTCATCTGGAAAACAACGAACACCAGGGTTGGAATCGTGCCCGACAGGCTTTCGACACCGATCCCGGACAGAAAGGCATGCTCAAGCCCGCCGACCATTCCGGCCTTGTCCGGTCCAAAAGCGATGCTGTATCCCCACATGACCCATATGACGGAACCCAGACAGTAGGCCACAAAGGTCATTGCATAGGTGTTGAGAAGGTTTTTGTAGCGGGACATGCCTCCATAGAACAGCGCCAGCCCGGCCGGCGTCATCACCATCACCAGCGCCGTAGCCACGATGATCCAGGCGGTGTCGCCGGTATCCAGAGCGTCGGCGGCCAAGGCCGATGAAACAGGGCAAAGCACAAGCAGCGCGGTTGTCAGATAACTCAATACTCTCATGGGACCAGGCTCCTCTCCGGAAAAATTTAAAACAATAAATTACATATTTGTAATAATCCTTGAATAGATCGTTACATAACGGTCACGATATTCTATTTTTAACATATGTGCAACACTTTCTTCATCATCGTTTCTGAGAGCTTGCACGGGCGCACCCAGTCGTTGCCCGGTCGGCCGATTCTGGGCTTGTGAGGGCGAATAGCCATGACAATCAATGTGCAATCCACCTCAAAACCTGCCCCTGATCGTGATGACTCGGAACAATTTTTTTTAAAAAAATGCAGCTGGCTATTCGGCCTGATAAAGCTGTGTGATATCGAGTGACTGAACCGGTTCGAGTGGTTACCAGATTCTGGGTTGAAAATTTTATATAAGCAATTACTAATAGTTACCTTGTATGGTTGGACATGATACGGACGTGGCATACCGGCTCCATGGCCTTGTTCATCGGGCAATCGGTTCTTATCATTTTAGCTGGTACCCCCACTCAGGCTGTTCACCGCAAGGTGCCCGGGCCTGCCTCAGAAAACCCAAGTCGAAGGAGGCGATCATGGTCGCCGGTAATTCGTTCATGAGGATCTGGAGAATCATGGAGATGTCTGAAAAACAGCGTCTTATACAGCACTTTCTCAAACAGCACGGAGAGCAATTCACCAAGGACGATTTTATAAAATTCCTGGCCAGCAAGTACGATCATGTCGGCCTCGATTCGATGCATGACCTCCATAATCCGGGAAGCAGCAGGCGGTCGGTTCGGTAGTGGTGGTAGAAGACTGCATCGTTTACCAGGGTGCGTCGAAACGGTCCGTCAAATCTCATTGAGAGGAAATCGATGTATAGTGCGCGAAGCGTTTTAAAACGGTGGGGAAAAACCGATCCGGACGATCAGCGTCGGCTGAAACTGAAATATTATTCGGGGTTGAGTGAACGCAAGTTCGAGGACGATTTCGTTGGCTTCCTGGCCAGGGAGTTCAGACTTACCGACCAGTCGTCTCCTCCGGAAGCGCTATCAGACCGATAACTTGCCGCACGCACCATGCCGTCCGGTCGCTTGCTTAGGTATATGGCAGATACTGGACGTTTTCAGAGGCATTTCCCTGCAGATCACGTAAATAACCTCGTTTCTTCCCTCATCATACCATACCCACTCGTTAGGAAGCTTCCGGTCGATTAGTTTCATGCCTCTGGTCAATTTGTCCTGACAAGGGAGGCAAACCGGTATATGATCAATTTTTCCATCGTGCTCGGTGGAACAATCACCACCGGCCAAATTTCATTGAACAGCATCTCAGGGGGTAATTATGGGCAAGAGGGTCTCTTCCGCATCGTTTATAACGTTCTCTCCGGCAAAAATCGTATTTGGTTACGGCAGCAGCGGAGATGTTGCAGAGGAGGTCAAACTGCTGCGGGGATCGAACTGTCTTGTAGTAACCGATCCGGGGGTGGTTGCCGCCGGGCTGCTCAGCGCTGTGGAGGCATCGCTGACGACGGGCGGCGTTTCATTCGTGCGCTACGACAAAGTCGAACCGGAACCGCGCTCGCATATCATCGATGAGGGGGCGGCGCTGTATCGCGAAAAACGGTGCGATGTGATCATCGGAATCGGAGGAGGGAGTTCGCTCGACGTGGCCAAGGGGATCTCCGTGCTGGCCGCCAATGAGGGTTCCATTCTTGACTATGTGGGACTGAATATGGTGCCGCACAAGGGCGCCCCGATGATCCTCCTACCGACCACGGCAGGGACCGGCAGCGAGGTAACCCGGGGCCTGGTGATGACGAACGAGGCGCAGCATGTCAAATGCGTCGTTTTCACCCCCTATATCCTGCCCGAAGTTGCCGTGATCGATCCGGAGCTGACCGTATCGATGCCACCGATTGTTACCGCCGATACCGGGATGGATTCACTGGTGCACGCGATAGAGGCGTTCGTGTCGACGGGGGCGACGCCGATGAGCGATCAGTGGGCCAGGAAGGCGATCGGGCTGATAGGGCGCTACCTCCCCGTTGCCTGTGCCAAGGGCTCCAATCGGGAAGCCCGATACCAGCTGTGCATGGCGGCGCTTCTGTCCGGCCTCGCGTTCACCAACGCCGGGCTGGGGGCAGTGCATGCGCTGGCCTACCCGCTGGGGACCGAATATCACATGACCCACGGGCGCACCAACGCAATCATGCTGCCGCATGTAATGAAATTCAATCTGGCCGGAAACCCTTCAAAGTATCGGCGCATCGCCGACCTGCTCGGCAAAGACACAGACGGGCTGTCCGATCTGAGCGGTGCCCGACTGTCACTCGATGCGGTGCTTGATCTGCTGGCGGCCATCAACGTCTCCTGCGTGATCGGTGACTACCGTATCCCGGACTCTGACCTCGACCTGCTGGTGTCGGGTGCCATGAAGCAGCAGCGCCTGTTCGTTCCGAATCCCCGGGATCTGAGCGAGGACGACGTGCGCTCCATCTACCTACACGGCTTCAACCCAAACTGGTAAACGGTTGTGCTTGATTTCGGCGAAAAAAGAAAGGGTGATGCAGTTTGCGGTCTACATCACCCCGTCGGGAGCACATCGTATGAAGCGTGATGTACTACAATGTGAGATTAAACATCGGTCAGGCAAAAGCAAGTCCGAAAGGTAAATTTCTTGTCTGCGTCGCCCTTCTGATGTCCCTGCAGGGCTGCTCGGCGAAGGCCTGGTACGAAGGGTTCAAGGAGCGGGAGCGTTCCCGCTGCTATCACTACAGGACCACCGAAGAGATCAATGATTGCCTGGATCAGGTCGAGGCGATGAGCTACGACCAGTATCGCCGGGAACACCGGAAAGAATCCTCCCCCTGAAGTTCGGTCCCTTCAGTTGTTCGGTTCTGTTCCGACCGGGCACCGCCGAGCCGCTAAGATTGGCAACCGGGTCTCAGCTCCCTCCCGTCTTTTCGTCAGTGGGCCGGAGATCCGGGCCGATCTGCACATCCGCCATCTTTCCACTCGCCGTGCCGAGAAAATTTCATAAAGATCGTGCATTCCGCGAAGAGCGTATTATAATGTGCATATGAACATAAAAGCAGCACCTTTTCGCAGGCCGCCCACGCCTGCAGGCGGCACCCGGGGGCGGCGATTAGGGGCAGAGATTAACCGGCCACAGGTATGAAAGCATGAAGGAACTCAGGCTCCTCGCAGTCAGCAGGGATGTGGATTATTTCAATGACTTCTTAGGCGCGCTGCGGGAGGAAAAACGGCTGAGGAGCAGGTGCGTCACCTCGGCGGCCGAGGCGCTCGAGGCGGCAGGAGCAAACGGTGTCGATATCGTTGTCGCGGCCGACACGGTCCGGGAGGGAAGCGGCATCGATCTGATCAGGCAGGTCGTGAAAAAAAATCCCTTTGTCAACACGGCGCTGGTGTCAGCGCTGCCCCCCGGGGAGTTTCACGAAGCCACCGAAGGGCTCGGTATTTTCATGCAGCTGTCGCCAAGGCCGGGAAGCGCCGATGCCGACAAGTTCCGTGAGCTGCTGAGCCGACTCTATTGAACGATGTTTCATGACGACAGGACACACACGATGATTATCAGCGTTGCAAGCGGCAAGGGGGGCACCGGAAAGACCACGGTGTCCACCAATCTGGCGGCCAGTCTCGATCGAGAGCTGAGGCTGCTGGATTGCGATGTCGAGGAACCCAATGTCCATCTCTTCATTAAACCCGAGCACCAGCACTCGAGCGTGCAGACTACCTTTGTACCGGTTATCGACGCGAGCCGCTGCACCGGCTGCGGGGAATGCGCAGCGCTGTGCGAATTCAATGCGCTGGCAGTGATCGGTAAAAAGGTCCTGGTGTTTCCCGAACTTTGCCACAGCTGTTTGGGCTGCCAGATGATCTGCCCGGAAGCGGCGATCAGCGACGGAAAACGCGAGCTGGGAACCATTGAAACCGGCACCTGGCGGCACATTCTTTTCAGCTACGGCCGGCTCCGGGTCGGGGAGGCGATGAGTCCGCCGCTGATCAGCCGGGTACAGGCGCTGATACAGCCTCAAGAGCTGGTAATCGTCGATGCCCCGCCGGGCACCTCCTGCCCGGCGATTGCGGCGATGAAGCACAGTGACTTCGTGCTGCTGGTCACCGAGCCGACGCCGTTCGGGCTGCACGATCTGAAACTGACGGTCGAAGCGGTCAGGCAGCTCGGGAAGCCCTGCGGTCTGGTGATTAACCGCGCCGACATCGGCAACCACGATGTCTACCGATACGCCGAGAGAGAATCGCTGCCGATCCTGATGGAAATACCGTTTCAGCGCTCCATTGCCGAGCTCTACTCGAAGGGCCGGCTGCTGGTAGAGGAATCTGAGGAGTGGCGGCGGAGCTACGCTCAACTGTTCGACAAAATATCCGCGATCTGCGCCGCGGAGGAGGTGACCCCGTGAAAGAACTGGTCGTCATCAGTGGCAAGGGCGGAACCGGCAAAACAAGCATTACCGCGGCTTTCGCGTCACTCGCACAAAACAGTCTGCTGTGCGACTCCGATGTCGATGCGGCCGATCTGCACCTGCTGCTTTGCCCGCAGGTTCGGGAGCAGCATGACTTTATCGGCGGCAGCAAGGCGGAGATCGATCAGCAGCGGTGCACCGGCTGCGGGATCTGCGTCGAACGCTGCCAGTTCAGCGCGATCAGCAAAGACTTTGTCGTCGACCCGCTTGAGTGTGAAGGCTGCGGCGTCTGCAGGGCCTTCTGTCCCGACGATGCGATCACGTTCACCCCGCGCACCTGCGGAGCGTGGTTCATCTCGGATACCCGGTTCGGGCCGATGGTCCATGCCCGTCTCGGCATCGGTGAAGAGAACTCCGGCAAGCTGGTCAGCGTGATTCGCAAGGCGGCTCGTGAACTGGCCGAGGACAGAGGGTATCGATTGACCGTCACCGACGGCCCGCCGGGCATCGGCTGTCCGGTCATTGCCGCAATAACCGGCGCGACCGCGGTGCTGATCGTGGTCGAACCGACCCTGTCCGGTCTGCACGATATGGAGCGGGTGGCGGATCTCGCCGCCCACTTCAGGATTCCGGCGATGGTCTGCATCAACAAATACGATCTGAACCGCGACATGACCGCGGTGATCGAAGCGCAGAGCAGCCGGCGAGATCTGCTCAGCGTCGGCCGGATACCGTTCGATTCCTCCTTCACCAGGGCCATGGTCGAAGCCCAGACAATCCATGAATACAGCCCCGGATCGGATCTTTCCAAAATCGTGGAATCGATCTGGCACAACATCATGACGGCTGAATGTATGAATAAACCAGAACGGCACGTATTACCAACCATCAGATAACAAGGAGAAAACCATGAGAAAAATGCGTATTGCCGTACCATCACTCGGAAACGGCGGTCTTGACGGGCAGCGGGCCGGCCATTTCGGTCATTGCGACGTATTTACCTGCATCGATGCCGAAGACGGCAAGATCACGTCCGTGTCCACCATCCAGAACGAGGAGCACGTCCAGGGCGGCTGCATGGTTCCGGTGAACCTGCTCGCCTCCCACCAGGTCAACGCGCTGATCGTCGGCGGCATCGGCATGCGTCCGCTGATGGGTTTCAGGCAGGTCGGCATCGACGTGTACCACGACGCGGAACGGATCGACATCAGGCCGGTTGTAGAGGACCTGCTGGCAGGCAAACTGCTGCTGATCTCGGACGATCAGGTGTGCGGCGGTGGCGGGCGCCAATAACGGGGAGGAAGAGAGATGAAAGTAGCGATTTCAGCAAAGGGCACCGAACTGAGCAGTCCGGTCGATCCGCGGTTCGGCCGTGCTGCGTATATCCTGATTGTCGATACCGATACGATGGAATACGAAACGATTGACAATTCAGCCAATGTGAACTCGTTCAAAGGGGCCGGCATCCAGGCCGCGACGATGATCTATGACAAGGGTGCCGAGGTACTGATGACCGGTTACTGCGGCCCGAAGGCATTTTCGACCCTGCAGGCGGCTGGTGTCAAGGTGGTCAGCGATGTCGAAGGCACCGTTGGCGAAGCGGTGGAACTGCTCAAAGCGGACAAGGTCGAATTCACCGATTCATCCAATGCCGATGCGCACTGGTAGAAAATCGAGGTGGCGAACCATGTCCATGACCGATGAGGCCTTTGAGGCGATCGTTCGGCAGCTGCAAGACCAGGCCTTCGCCGACGCCAGGCGGGCGTATGGGGAGAAGGGGTTCGAGCGGTGGCGCAATCCCCGTTTCAACGGGCCGCTCGAGGGTTCCGACGCCGATGCCTCGGGGGGAGTGAAAGGCGGCTGCGGGGATACCATCAATATCTATCTGAAATTCAACGGAGGGCGTGTGGAAGCGGCCAGCTACACTACCGACGGGTGCGGGTCCAGCGCTTTGTGCGGATCGTTTACCGCCGAACTCGCCCACGGCAGAAATGTGGAGGAATTGCTTGAGTTGACACCCGAGGATGTGTTAAACACAATCGGCACGTTTCCCGAACAGGAAACCCATTGCGCAACACTGGCGATCAGCGCCTTACAGGAAGCGGTCAACAACTATATGATCCGTGTTGTGGCACAGAATAGAAAGACCGAGCCCTGCTAGCGATTTTTATACAACCATTTGATATGTTAATGAATATAGGTGTGGCTTTTGGGCTGATCCTGGCGTTGGGACTGGTATGGTTTCTGCTGCACTACTATGGCAATCCGGTTGTTGAAAACCCTCAGGGAATCGCCAAGGTGTCCGGCAATTGCGGGGACACGATGGAGATCGGGTTGCGGGTGGAAAACGGGGTCATCACGTCAACGCACAGCTGGACCGACGGCTGCTCTTACAGCAAGCTCTGCGTTGAGGCGGCGGCGATGCTGGCCAGGGACAAGACCATAGACGAGGCGAAGAAGATCAACATGATTTCGATCATGGAACTGATCGGGGAACTCCCCGACACGCATCTGCACTGTGCGCAGCTTGCCGACATCACGCTGCAGAAAAGCGTCGAGGACTATATCGCCAAGACCTTGCAGCCCATCAAGGCGTGACACAAACCGCTGGGTCAGGTCTGACCCATAGCTGAGCGAAAGGCGGCACTTCCGGGTGCCGCCTTTCGCTGTCTGGGAGCACTGGAAGGCGCCCGAAGTGCATGTTGCGTCTTGACGGTGACGGAAAATGGTGATACGGAACTGGCTGGATTTTTATGAACCACCATCCCCCGTCGGCCAACACCAGATTTCAGGACCGATCGATCCCGACTCCTGTCGGCCGAGGCGGCCGACCCGACGACCGATGGCGAGCAACGCTGCGGGGCGGCCTTATGGTTACCCGCGGCGACCGGGACCATGAGCAAAGTACCTGCTGTTCGAACCGTCATCACCTTGGCCATCGGTTTTTCCGGTGCGGTCGTCGCGGTGTATTTGGGGCTGCCTGCGGGGGCGCTGCTGGGTTCGACGCTGGCGGTTTTCCTGGCTTCCTGCTTCAGGGTGACCGGTGCCGTACCCACCAGCTTCCGCACGGTCGCATTCAGTGCCATCGGCTGCTCGCTGGGCAGCGGTCTGACCAGAAATTTTTTCGGTCAGGCCATGCAGTGGCCGTTGAGCCTGCTGATCCTCACCCTGTCCGTGGTTGTTATCATCCTGTTCTGCAGCTGGCTGCTGATGAAATTTTACCGCCAGTCAGCGGTAACGGCGATTCTCTCGACAGCTCCCGGTGCGCTTGCCTATACGCTTTCGATTACCGCGGAAGGTATCGGCGACGCCCGCTCGATCGTGATCATTCAGAGTATCAGGGTGCTGGGGCTGATAATCGTCCTGCCGCTGATTCTCGATCAGCTGTCCGGCGGCCCGGCCGGTCCTGCAGGTGTTCCCGCTCCGCAAGCGATGGCTCCGGCCGGCTTCGCGATCCTTTTTTTGGCAACGCTGGCTGCCGGCAGATTCTTTGAGAAACGCAGACTGCCGTCAGCCTACCTGCTTACCGGCACGGTGATCAGCTCCATTGCCCATGTCTCGGGGCTGGTTTCGGGCAGGCCGGCGGGGGCAATCTTATTTCTCGGATTCGCTGTTACCGGAACGGTGGTCGGGTCGAGGTTCTCATCCATTTCCCTGCGGGATCTGCGGAGCCTTCTCAAGGTCTCGCTGGTCATCCTGTTTGCGTCAACCGCCATATCGGCTTTATGTGCGGAGCTGACCTCGGTACTGTTGTCGATTCCCTTCGGCAAGGTGTTTGTTGCCTATGCCCCCGGTGCCATCGAAGCGATGGCGGCGATGGCTCTGTCGCTCGGTTATGATCCGACCTTCGTGGCCGGCCACCACCTGTACAGGCTCGGGCTGCTGTTCATCCTGATACCGGTCCTGCTGAGACTGGCAGGTTCAAAGATTCATACTTAGATTGATAATTTAATTCGTAACGAGTATATGGGGGTGAATTTTGGGGAGCATTCCCCGCTCCATGGAACACCTATCGGCTAAGGGAACCAAATGGCAAAGACAAAGAAGCTGAAGAAGCACGTGATCAACCGCGAGTGGTGCAAGGGCTGCGGCATATGTGTTGCGGTGTGCCCGAAGAACGTGCTGGAGCTGGACAGCAGGGAGAAGGCGACGGCGGCGCGGCTGCAGGACTGCATCGCCTGCCAGCTGTGCGAGCAGATCTGCCCGGATCTGGCGATTACAGTGATGGTCAGCTACGAGGAAAAATCGAGCGGAGGTAATAAATAAGATGTCGAAAAATTTAGCCTTTGTACAGGGCAACGAAGCCTGCGCGATGGGCGCCATGTACGCCGGCCTCGATTTCTATGCGGGCTATCCGATCACGCCGTCGACGGAAATCGCGGAGACCCTGGCGGTCCAGCTGCCGGCGGCCGGCAAGAAGTTTATCCAGATGGAGGACGAGATCAGCTCGATGTGCGCGATCGTCGGCGCCTCGCTGACCGGCAACAAGGTGATGACGGCGACCAGCGGCCCGGGCTTTTCGCTGATGCAGGAAGCGCTCGGTTATGCGGTGATGGCGGAGATCCCCTGCGTAGTGGTGAACGTGCAGCGCGGCGGCCCGTCCACCGGCAACCCGACCCACGTCAGCCAGGGGGACGTCAACCAGGCCCGCTGGGGTACCCATGGCGACCACTCGATCGTGGCGCTGAGCGCCTCGAACCACCAGGACGTGTTCAAGATGACGGTGGAGGCGTTCAACATCGCCGAGACCTACCGGACTCCGGTGGTCCTGCTGTTCGACGAGGTGGTCGGTCACATGCGTGAAAAGCTGATCGTTCCGGAGCCGGGAGAGATCCCGCTGGTGGCCCGGCTCAGGACCAGCCTCAAGGAAGGGGTCAACTACCACCCCTACCTGCCGCGCGAGGACGGCCGCCTGCCGATGAGCGACTTCGGCGACGTGCACCGCTACAACGTGACCGGGCTGTACCACGACATGTGGGGCTTCCCGACCGACAAGCCGGAACTGGTGCAGGAGCTGCTCAGACACCAGATCAACAAGATCGAGAACAACGTCCACCGGATGACGTTCTACAAATCATACTTTCTGGAGGATGCCCGGACCATTCTCATATCCTACGGATCCTCCGCCCGTGCAGCGCTCAGCACCGTGAAGCAGCGCCGGAACCGTGGCGAGTCCATCGGCCTGCTGGAGCTCAATACGATCTGGCCGTTTCCCGCCGAACTGGTCCGAGAATGCACCCGCAACGCGGAACTGATCGCGGTGGTGGAGATGAACGTCGGTCAGCTGACCCAGGCGGTGAAGCTGGCGGTGGGGTCGCAGAAGCAGGTGCACCTGATCAACCGGGTCGACGGGCAGATGATCGCCGACAAGGATATCAAGAATATACTACGGATACTTCAGGGAAAGGGGATTTAGGCAATGGATGTCAAATACTATCTCAGAGAGCGCTTCTTCCCGCACCTGTGGTGTGCCGGTTGCGGCCACGGCATCGTGCTCAATGCGCTGGTCCGGGCGGTGGATTCGCTGGGCATCAAGAAACGGGACATGGTCATGGTGTCCGGTATCGGCTGCTCGTCGCGGATCTCGGGCTACGTCGATTTTCACAGCCTGCACACCCTGCACGGCCGGGCCCTGGCCTTCGCCACCGGGGTGAAGCTGAGCAAGCCCTCGCTCAACGTGATCGTGCCGATGGGCGATGGCGACGCCCTGGCCATTGGCGGCAATCACTTTATCCATGCAGCCCGGCGCAATATCAACATCACCGCGCTGGTGATGAACAATAAGACCTACGGGATGACCGGCGGCCAGTTTTCCCCG
>JAJDNR010000103.1 GCA_022340565.1 Desulfofustis sp. | reverse complement strand
GGAGCGGTGGGGGCGGTCGGGGCCATGATCATGGGCGGATACCGTCTCGCCGAAGGACGCAGAAACGCCTATCATCCGGCAATCCTGGCGCTCCTCTCGACAATTGCCCTGACCATTATCCTGTCCCGCTACGAACTGAACGTCAAGAGCATCAAACCGGGGGACAGCGTCGGCCTTGCCCTGGCGGCGATCGCCGCCGCCTGTCTGCTGGTGGCGATCGTGTGGAGTATCTGGCGGATCTACAAAATCGACAACACCCTCACCTGGGTCATGGTGGAAACCGCCAAGACCTCCTCGATGGTCTTTATCATCCTGCTGGGAGCGGCCATGCTGACCGCCGCGTTCCGCGGTTTCGGCGGTGAAGAGCTGGTCCGCCATTTTCTGGCCGGCCTGGAGGGCGGATTCTGGGTCCAGTTTCTGGTGGTCATGCTGGTAATGTTCATCCTCGGTTTTTTCATCGATTTTCTTGAAATTGCCGTGGTCGTCGTGCCGATCGTCGCTCCCATTCTGCTTGCCGACCCCGGGGCAAACGTGACCGCTGTCTGGTTCGGGGTGATGGTCGGCCTCAACCTGCAGACCTCTTTCCTGACACCGCCCTTCGGCTTTTCGCTGTTCTACCTTCGCGGCGTTGCCCCCGCCGTCGTCAAAACCATCGAGATTTATAAAGGGGCCATACCGTTTATCGCGCTTCAGCTGGTTGCCCTGGTGATTGTCGCGCTGACCCCCAGTCTGGTGAACTACCTGCCCACCCGTGTCTCCCTGTCGGTCGAGACCGCGCCTCCGCCGGTAAACCCCCGGCTGCAGTACTGTATCGAGGAATATCTGTTCACCTATTATGATACCCACGGCCAGGACCTGCGCGATACGGTCGAGGCCCTGCGCGGCGCCAGTCTCTCCTCCCTGCCGGTCAAGCGGCAGGAGACGCTGCGTGAGAGCCTGGACAAGACCCTGAATACCTTCAGCCTGGTGCAGCAGGTTCGCAAGGCCGAAGCGGAACGTGTCGGTTTCGAGCCCGAATACCGCCCCCTGCATGCTCAGGTTCGCGCCCTGCAGTCGGAACAGATGAAAATCGAATCGGCCATCAAGAAACTCCAGCAGGATCAGGTGCGGATCTCCAGGAGCGAGCATGCGGACAGCAGCGCGCTTGACCGGGTGGAAGAGGACATAGAGCGTGCCAAAGCGGCAATCTCCGAGCTCAAAAGTCGGGTGCCGGCAAACTGGTTGGATGCGCACAAACGCTATAGCGCGCTCGATGCGGCCGAGAAGAAAGCGCGTACCAGCTACCGCAGCAATGTCGACCAGGCCTATGAAACGATCGCCGACTTGCGCGGGGTTCTCGACGGAGCCGAGGACCTGGCGGGACTGGCGCCGCAGCTCTCGGCCCTCGAGGCAGCCATCGCCGGTGGGCCTGCCGAAGATGCCATGGACCTGATCAAACAGTCGGAGGATGCGCTCGGCACGATCGCCGGCACCAGCGACATCAAGTCCAAATTCTCCAGAGCGCGCAGGGCCCTCAAGGGGAACAGCCCGGAACCTGACAAAGCGATCCAGGAACTCAGGGAAGGCCTGGCTCTGTTTTCCGCAGAAGTCGACTGGCGCAGCCGTGCGGCCGCTGACATGGGACCGGCGCTGGCCGCTTATGACGATGCTGTCAAGGAGACGATCGGCCTTCGCCTGCAGCGGCGGATGACGTCCGATCAGATAGAAGCGGTTTCCATCTGTCAGTCGGTGCACCGCGATGTGTCGCTGCAATTCTGATCTCTGCCGCCGGACCACAGGGCCCGCGGAACCGCCCGCCCCCTAAAGTATTTGCAATCCTGCTTAAATTGCTTAACATATAAAATTTGTGTGCCGGTTTCACCAGACAGGTGCAGGGATCCGGCTTCAGCTCCTTACATCGCGGAGGTAGGACAGCGGTCATGGCACGAGCCATCGAAGTGTACGATACAACCCTGAGGGACGGCACCCAGGCAGAGAATTTCAACCTTTCCGTCGACGACAAGGTGCGCATCACCCATGCCCTCGACGACCTCGGCATCGATTATATTGAAGGCGGCTGGCCCGGATCGAATCCGACCTCGGTCGACTACTTCAGGAAGATGCGCCGGGTTCAGCTCAACCATGCCCGCCTCACCGCCTTCGGGTCGACCCGCAGAAACAGCAACACCGTCGAGAAGGATCCCAATATCCAGGCGATGTTGGAAACGGGGGCACCGGTAATCACCATCTTCGGTAAAAGCTGGGACGTGCATGTCACCGACGCACTGAAAATCACCCTGGAAGAAAACCTCGAGATCATTGAGGATACCCTGAATTACCTGACGGGCCGCGTCGACGAGGTGATCTACGACGCCGAACATTTTTTCGACGGCTTCAAGAAAAATCCGGATTACGCGCTGGAGACGCTGGAGCGCGCCGTCAAGGGCGGCGCCCGCACCCTGGTGCTCTGCGACACCAACGGCGGTACCCTCCCCTACGAACTGACTCCGATTCTGTCGCAGGTGCAGCAACGCTTCGGCGGTCTCCAGACCAGTGTCAAACTCGGCATCCATTCCCACAACGACTCGGAAGCCGCGGTCGCCAACGCGCTGATTGCCGTCCAACACGGTATCGATCATGTCCAGGGGACCATCAACGGGTTCGGGGAGCGGTGCGGCAACGCCAACCTCACCTCCATCCTGCCGGCACTGATCTTCAAGATGGGGCTTGACTGTCAGGCAAAAGACCACATCGAGGGCCTCTATCCGGTGTCGCGGCTCGTCAACGAACTTGCGAACCTGCGCCACAACCGCTACCAGCCCTATGTCGGCGAATCCGCGTTTGCACACAAGGGCGGCATCCACGTCAGTGCGGTCAAGCGCAACCCGCTAACCTATGAGCACCTGGAACCGGAAAAGGTCGGCAATCACCGGCGCATCCTGATTTCTGACCAGTCCGGCCGCTCGAACATCCTGCACAAGGCCGTGAAATGGGGAATCAAACTCAAGCCCGAAGATCCGTTGCTGGCCTCGATCATCAACGAACTCAAAGAAAAGGAGAACGAGGGCTACAAGTACGAGGCGGCCGAGGCGAGTTTTGAATTGCTGATGCGCAACGCCCTGGGAATCCAGCGTAAGTTCTTCAGGATCGACGGCTTCCGGGTGATGAACAACAAGTATCGGATGGATCAGCCGCCGCTCACCGAAGCGACCATCCGTCTTTACGTCGGCGGCAACGAGGTGCACACCGCATCGATGGGAGACGGTCCGGTCAACGCGCTCGACCGGGCGCTGAGAAAGGCTTTGACCAGGTTTTACCCGGTCCTCGAAGAGATGGATCTGCTCGACTACAAGGTGCGGGTACTGTCCGGCGAATCGGGCACCAAGGCAAAAGTCCGGGTTCTGATCGACAGCAGCGACGGAAAATGCCAGTGGCAGACCGTCGGCGTTTCCTTCAACATCATCGAGGCGAGCTGGCAGGCGCTGATCGATTCGGTCAATTACAAGCTGATGAAAGAGGACATCGGCTCGCAGGGCTGATCACCGGGCAGCCGCCCGCCTGCCGCTGTCAAGCGGAAGAGGATTCCCGATCATGGATAAGGTCGTTCTGTCGCTGACCCTGATCATCGTGCTGCCCTGGCTCTATTTCCTGCAGTCGCTGTTGCCCTCCTAGCTGCCACCCTCTTTCTGCGCGAAATGGGAGAACACCTCCTCCTCGGTCATGTTGTCGGTGACATTGGCGAAACTGTAAAAGGCCGGTTTTCTGTCGATAAAGATCTGGTGAGTGAACTGGAACCGGTCCTCCTCGTCGAAAAGCCCGACTGGGACGAAGTACCGCCCGCCATCCTTGAGCAGATAGAAGAGATGGCTGCCGCATCGCGAACAGAATCCCCGCTGCGCCCAGTCGGAAGAGTCATAGCGGACAATGTGCTGTGGCCCGCTGAAGACAACCTCGGTACCGCAATCAACCGTCATCAGCGGCCCACCTCCCCAGCGCCGGCACATGCGGCAGTGGCAGGTTCCCACCTGGGTGTTCATGGTCGTTGCGGCAATCTCGACGGCTCCGCACAGACATCGTCCTTTCCCTTCAATCCTGTTGTCCATCACGCACCCCCGTGTTACTGAGATTCAAGAGAAGGCCACCGTTCCAGCTGAACGGAGACACTGGCTCCATGATCACTTACGGTAATCATTTTTCACCTGGGCTGCTGCCCCTCCGGAGCGATCTGCCAAGGACAGAATATGCCGTAGTGAAACGTTTTCCCGTTTCCTGATCACATGGGATGGTTATAATCAATCTGGGGCGTTCGATTGCTG
>JAJDNR010000099.1 GCA_022340565.1 Desulfofustis sp. | reverse complement strand
TACGGTTTCAGTCCAAATCTCGGGGTGTAGGTCGTCAGATACATGGTTTTTCTCCTTATGTTTTGCTTTTTTTTGTTTTATGGTTTACCACTGTAGCTAAATGGTAATAATTGAATTGTTCATGTCAAGAAAAAGCATGTTACTTTTTATAAAAAATATATAAAGTAATTAATAAACTTCAGAACAGAGAAGATAACAATGCGAAATCAAAAAGATTCGGTTGAGTTCGTAATGGTCTCGGAAACCTATGGTGCGGATCTGAAGGGGCGTCAGTCGGTGCGTACCACCTTTAAGTTATCCCCCCGATCAATCGACGCGCTCAGCCTGCTGGCAGGCCAGCTCGGCATAAAACAGAAATCGATCTTCGATCACCTGGTCGACGATACCCGCGCTCTCCAGGCGCTGGCACGCGAAATCGAAAACCGTGAGGCGATCGACCAGAACCGGATCGCCAAGACCTATGTGATCTCGAGGCGGACTCTTGAAAACCTCGAACAGGTCTGCAAGCGCTATCAAACTCCGCGGGATGCGCTGGTGGAGTTCTCCATCGAGCGGATCATGCCGCTGATCCAGGAGGAGAAGAAGAAGCATGACAACCGCAAGAAACTGAAGGACAGACTTGACCAGCTGGTGGCGGACAGCAAAGCGCTGCTGAAAGAATCTGACCGCCTGCTGGAACGGGACGATCCGGTATTCGAACTGGTCTATCAGATAGCCAGCACGGCGCAGTCCCACAGCGATGAAATCTACGATATCATCGAGCGCGGCAGGCGGCTGGAAGATTTCTGAGCTCGGCATAAGGAGCATCACGTGTCAGACGTGCAGATAAGAGCGGCGCAGGTTGAAGACTCCGCCGTCATCCTGGAGTTCATCAGAGAGCTGGCGGTCTTCGAAAAAGAGCCGGATGCGGTGACCGCAACCATCACCGATATAGAACGCAATCTCTTTGACGAGCATACCACCACGGAGGCGATCATCTGCTGTCTGGACGGCCGCCCGATCGGATTTGCCGTCTATTTCCTCAATTTTTCCACCTGGCTCGGCAAAAACGGGCTTTACCTCGAAGACCTCTACATTACCCCTGAATTCAGAAACTGCGGTGCCGGCAGGAAAATTATCAAATATCTCGCAAAAAAAGCAGTCGACACCGATTGCGGCAGGTTCGAGTGGTCAGTTCTGGACTGGAATGAGTCGGCGATCAGGTTTTACGAGTCGATCGGCGCCGAACCGCTCAGCGAATGGACAACCTATCGCTTGGCTGGATCTCGTCTGAAAGCGTTTGCAGGAAAATAACGGTCGGAATGGTTGTAGGCCCCATACGGCGTGATAGTGTGTATTTCCATCAATAGGTGGATCTGAATAAACCGAGTTCGGGGAAGGAAGCGGGGGCGGATTGTTTGCGGCTGCTGCTCTCCGGCCTTATCGCCGTATCAGTGAAACGTCGATCCGGATGTCGGCCTGTGGCCGCCTGGGCGGTCGACAGGCGGTTTCACTGATACGGCGGGCCTCCGCGATGCATCCGCAACCAACCCACCCCCGCTTCCGCCATCTCTGTTCGTCTCATCAACTCCGCTTACCGATAAACTTGTTCTAGGTGGGAATAGATTTCAATCCGTTCCCCTGCTGAACATACCAATATAGCAAATAAACGGGAACGGGTTGAAACCCCTCACGTTTTGATTTGATTGGGAAAAATGGCAGAAGCGAAGGCAGGTGGAAGCAGTTGGGCCGTGTTTCAGGCTGCATCGTGAAGGCCAGCCGTGACGGTGAACATGGTTTGCTACGGGCCGGAGGCGTAGGCAGCGAAGCTGCCGTATCCCGGAGCAATGTTCACCGTCACGGCGAACAGGCCGGAGAGCCGCAGTCTGAAATATGGCCCAACTGCGTTTCCCGGATCTCAATGAGATACGCTTGTTGATGGAAAGTCGTCACGAACGGCATGGTTGCCCTCTCAGTGATCATTTTCTCAGCATTGCACCCGGCTTTCTGTTTATTCTCTTTCCGCTATAGATTACAATTGACCTGAAACTTTACCTGGAAAATCTGCTGGTATTCTGGTAATACCACGCTTGCTTCTGATTTAAGGAAAAAATCTGAAGATTTTCTGGTTAAACCAGATGATATAACTACTGTTCTTGATCGTAAAGAACACCAAAGATCAATGCATTTAAGGAGGACGACGATGAAAAAACCAGTACGTGTGGCGGTTACCGGCGCTGCCGGTCAGATTGCCTATTCCCTTATCTTCCGTGTCGCTCACGGCGACATGCTGGGGCCCGATCAGCCGGTTATCCTGCAGCTGCTCGAGATCCCCCCGGCCATGAATGCGCTGAACGGCGTTGTGATGGAACTCAATGACTGCGCCTTCCCGCTGGTAGCAGGTATTGTTTCCAGTGACGACCCTGCCGTCGCCTTCAAGGATGTCGAATACGCCTTCCTGGTCGGCGCCCGTCCTCGTGGGCCGGGAATGGAACGTGGCGACCTGCTGGCGGCCAACGCCCAGATTTTTTCGGTGCAGGGCAAGGCCTTGAACGACCATGCGAACAAGAACGTCAAAATTCTGGTTGTCGGCAACCCCGCCAACACCAATGCGCTCATCACGCTGAAGAATGCCCCCGATCTCAATCCGAAAAACATCACCTCGATGATGCGCCTTGATCATAACCGGTCGCTGTCCCAGATTGCCGAGAAAACCGGCAGCCACAGCACCAAGGTCGAGCAGATGGTGGTGTGGGGCAATCACTCGGCTACCCAGTATCCCGATATCAGCTACGCAACCGTGAATGGAGCTCCGGTCAAGGACAAGGTCGACAATGAATGGTATGTCGACACCTTTATTCCGACCGTCCAGCAGCGCGGGGCGGCGATCATCAAGGCCCGCGGCGCGTCGAGTGCCGCATCGGCGGCATCCGCGGCCATCGACCACATGCGAGACTGGGCGAAGGGAAGCCAAGGCTCATGGGTCAGTATGGGGGTCTATTCAGCAGGCAACCCATACGGAATTGATGAGGACATCATGTATTCCTTTCCGATCACCACTGAAAACGGAGCGTGGAAGATTATCGAAGGTCTGAAGGTCAATGACTTCAGCAGAGAGATGATGTCAAAAACCGAAAAGGAACTCATCAGCGAGCGGGAAGCCATCGCCCATCTTCTGTAGTGCCCTGACATATCCTTGTGGCGCGGGAACGCATCTGCCGCCTTTCCGCGCCCTCCCTTACCTCCCTCACCGGCACAAGGCGCAGCCTGATCTTTCGGCGATCTTCCGGGTTTACAAAACCGGCAATCCTGCGGTACGATTCGCAGGCTACGTGAACTGGGGAGGCCGGTATGACTAACATTGAGATTATCAGGGCAGATATCACCAAACTGGAAGTAGACGCGATCGTCAATGCAGCCAATTCAACCCTGCTCGGGGGCGGAGGGGTGGATGGCGCGATCCACCGTGCTGCCGGCTCAGAGCTGCTGGCCGAATGCATGACACTGGGGGGATGCCGCACCGGAGACGCAAAGTTGACCGGGGGATATAATCTGCCCGCCCGCTATGTCATCCATACCGTCGGGCCGATCTGGCACGGCGGTTCGGAAGGGGAGGCTGGCCTGCTTGCCTCCTGTTATCGCAAAAGCCTTACCATCGCAGCCCAGCATCGGATTGCCTCGATCGCGTTTCCTGCTATCAGCTGCGGTGCCTATGGATATCCCATCTCCCAGGCGGCTGCAATCGCGATAGGGACCACCCTGGACTTCGTGAACCAGAGCATCATCATCAAACGGGTCCTTTTCGCCTGTGCATCAGATGCAGTCATGTCGGCTCTCCAGGCTGCCTACGACAGGAGAACGGCATGACCGACCTGCAGCGGTTCAGAAAGCTGTTGGCAGACTCCACGTCGATCGTCGGATTTACCGGCGCAGGCATCAGCACCGAGGCGGGCATCTCCGATTATCGAAGCCAGGGAGGCATCTGGGAAAAATTCACTCCGGTGTACCTCTCCGAGTTCATCGATGATCATGACAAGCGGGTGCTTTACTGGCAGCGTAAACAAGCGTTGTGGGGCAGCATCAGAAAGGCGCAGCCGACTGCTGCTCACCGGTTTTTCATGGAGCTTTACCGGAAAAACCGGCTTGCCGGGGTTATCACGCAGAATATAGACGGACTGCATGAGAAAAGCGGGCTGCCGCCGGACAAGATCGTGAATTTGCACGGCTCATCGCTGCAGATCGTCTGCCTGGGATGCGGGGCGGTCAGCGACGCGGAAGCGGTGATGGCTTTTCTCGATCCGCTGAGCCCGCCGCTATGCGATTCGTGCGGCGGGCTGCTCAAGCCCAACACCATTTCCTTCGGGCAGCAGCTCGTCGCGGAAGACCTCGCCCGGGCCGAATATCTGTCACGCAGTTGCGACCTGATGATCGCCGCCGGTTCGACGCTGCTGGTTCACCCTGCTGCCACGTTTCCCCTGCTGGCGAAGGAGTCCGGAGCCCGACTGGTTATCATCACGCTGTCCGAGACACCGCTCGATCACTACGCTGACCTGGTAATACACGAAAGGCTTGGCGTTTTTCTGAAGAACCTG
>JAJDNR010000072.1 GCA_022340565.1 Desulfofustis sp. | reverse complement strand
TCCCTGCTCCTTCATAGACGCTACAATACGACCATAAGCATCCCGTGACCGAGGTTCAATTATCCCCATGCAGAGTTCCTTGAAAATCACCTCATCTACCATGCGCCGCTGCGGCTCCGGTGGGATCAGGACCGATACCTGGTATCGATCTTCGAGTATGGAGCGGTAAAAGGGCTCCTCCATCGTGAAGCGGGTGCCGAGCAGGCCCACCCTGCCGACACCGTCATCGGCAACACGCCGTCCTGTGGCATCGGCAATGTGGATGAGCGGAATCGATACGGCCGCCGCCACCTGGTCGGCTACCTTGTGCATCGTGTTGGTACAGATCATCAACAGCTCGGCTCCGGCGTGCTCAAGGTTGGCGGCGGCACCGCCGAGCACATCGGCCGCCTGCTGCCATTTCCCGGAACTCATCAGTTCCTCGAGTTCTGCAAAATCGACGCTGTGCATCAGGATTTTCGCCGAATGGAGGCCGCCGAGCCGTTCGCGGATTCCCTGGTTGAGCAGCCGGTAATAGGTAACAGTCGATTCCCAGCTCATGCCGCCGAGCAGGCCTATGGTCTTCACCCGGCTACATCCGTTCGTAGAGTTTGCGCGCCCGCTCCGGCGTCATCAGCTCGCGCCAGTCCGGTCCCAGGCAGTTTTCCCAGAGCGGTACCAGGTTCAGCGCGGTCTCGATCATCAGATCCATGTCTGCGTCGCCGAGCGAAGCGGTGATGCCCCGCGGCAGACTGATCTGATGACGCTCCATCATGGTTCTAAACTCGGCGACTCCTTCGGGATAGATCTCGTCGAGCTGATCGAAGGCGATGCAGCAGCCGATTCCGTGATGTACGCCAAGCACGAAGGACAGTCCGTAGGACAGCGCGTGGCAGGCCCCCACCTGGGAATAGGCGATGCTCATGCCCCCGAAATAGGAGGCCATCATCAGCTTGTCGGCAGCGTCGTCATGGTCCTCGAGAAACACCTGCCGGCATAATTCCAGCGATTTTTCGCCGTAGGCCTTGGAGAACTGATTGATAAAGGTGCCCGCCAGTGACTCGACGTCGTGGATATAGCAGTCCATGCCGGTGTAGAACCACTGGTCCTTCGGCACCCCGGCGACCAGTTCCGGGTCGAGCATGATCTGATCGTAGAGCGTATAATCGGAATTGATGCCGAGTTTTTTCTCGGGACCGGTGAGGATGGCGGTTCGGGAAATCTCGGCACCGGTACCCGACAGCGTAGGAATACCGACCTTGTAGATACCCGGAGTTTCGATCAGGTCCCACCCCTGATATTCCGCCGAAGAGCCTGGATTGGTCAGCAGCAGGGATACCGCCTTGGCGATGTCGAGCACCGATCCACCGCCGATACCGACGATTCCATCCGGCTGCCCGCTGCCGTATCCTCTGATCCGGCCGACCAGCGCATCGATCAAAGAGGTTTTCGGCTCGTCGTCGACATTGACGTGGATGATCCTGTCCCCGCGGCGCTGCGGGATTCGACCCTCGAGCGCGGCTCCGTCGAACACGTCGTCGATTATAAACACCATAAAACCGTCGGCAGTGCGCTTCTCCTGCAGAATGTCGTCGAGTTGGTTAAAACAGCCGCGGCCGAAGATGATTCTGGGTACAATGGCGAAATTGCGGTACATGGATGGTTACTCCTTTTCGTATTCAGACCGGCTCTACGTGCCGGCTCTGCAGATGATCTGCGATTATCAGAGATTCAATAGCAGATGGGTGCACAAATCTCAAGCGGTTTGCCGGTGTCGCTCTGCTTTGCGATGCATCCCCCTGCATGATCCATTATAATGGAACAGGATTATAGCAACGAACCTTGCCGATATTACATAAAACACCAGGGGAAATCATGTCGGTTCTCGATGACAACAGCGTCTATACGTCGCTCAACCAGCGGGGTCCACTCGCCGTCCGCGATTCGGTTTCGCTCGACCGGCTGTGCTGCCGGCAGAACAAGGAGTGGATCGCCGAACTCAGACGGAGCGAACTGACCGTTACCAAATTCAGGGCGCTGCGCCGCCAGATCTTTGAGTTTCTCAACATCGCCAGATTCCAGGATATCCCGCAACTTCTCGCCGACGATCGCGCCCGGGAACAATGCAGCCACCGGGCCTTCAGGCTGCTCGGAAACATGTTCGGCATCAACGGCACCGAGGAGGGAATCAGGTTCAGGGTGAACGAATACGCCCGAACCGCCGACAATGTGATCAGATCTCTGCAGAACAAGATCTTCGCTCCCTACGCATCCCACGTGGCGATAACCAACGAGGTCGAAATCACCGCCGATCCGGTGGATCTGCTGTTGATGGTATTCGACGACCGCTACCACAAGAAGGCCCGCTTCGAAGCCCATCGCAAATTGTCGCTGATGAGCCTGGCGGGTTCCATAGACCAGCGTGAACGCGAGACCGAAACCGAAGAAAAATTCGCCCATTTTCTGACCTTTCTCAGAGACTACGTGTGGAGCAGCGGCCAGAAAATCGGCGAGCACGACATCGTCTATCTGCTCTCCCGTCACGATGTGACCGACTTTTCCTGTTCAGACGTCTCGGTGATCAAAAAGGAGGATATCCGAAGGGTCAGGCTGGAGCAGGGGGTAAAGCTCACCCTGCTGAAACGACGCCGCTTCAGGGTTGGCGGCCGGGAACTGCCGATCTACGTCTCGATCCGCAAGAAGCCGCCCGAAGCGAAGGTTCTCAAGCTGCTCCGAAAGAACGAAAAGAATCCGGCCGTGGCGGTCGACGACGAACTCGGCCTGATGGCCGTGCTCAACACCGCCGCCGATGTGAAAATCTTCCAGAACCATCTGACCCAGAGCGCCAGCAAGGCCGATTCGTTCATGATCCTTGAGGACATATCGGATACGCTCACCGGCGGCATGCACAAGGCCTCCTCCAACGGGTCCAGTTCGAAGACTCCGATGCTCAAATTTTTTGCCCGTCTCGGCGGCATGCGGGTGGAATTCATCATCCACACCAACCGTTCATGGGTCAACTACATGTACCAGCGCGACGTCGCCCATGACGAGTACGAGGTTAAACGGATTTTCGATTCGGGAGTGGCCGAACTGCTGTTCCCCTATTCGATCTACTTTCTCGACCACCAGTCCGTGCGCAACAGTATGATCAAGCTGTTCAGAAAACAGATTGAAGATGCCTGGATGTGGATGGAGAACGGAGTCGAATCGTCTCTGGGACCCTCCGGTTATCTCAGATAAGGCAGAATCTCTGCGGTCAGGCCGGGATTGGCCGCGACGATTCCCTGCTCCGGATAGGAGCCGCCGCCGCTGAAGTCGCATACCCTGCCACCCGCTTCCGCAACCAGCAGTGCCCCTGCGGCTATATCGTAGAGGTTCAGGTTCAGCTCCCAGAACCCGTCATATTTCCCGCACGCCACATAGGCCATGTCCAGCGCCGCCGACCCGCATCGCCGGATATCGAGGATGCGCGGTACGAGCCGGTTGAAATATTTTAAATTGTTGTCTTGCCAACCGCTTCTCAGGCACGCAAACCCGGTCGACAGAATCGCCTCGTTCAGGCGGCGGCCGGAAACCGAAATGCGCACACCGTCGAGAAACGCGCCGTCGCCGCGCTGGGCGTAAAACAGCTGACCGAGGGCCGGCGCGTACACCGACGCGGCGCTCAGTTCGTTGTCGACACGCAGCGCAACGCTGATCGAATAGTATGACTGCCCGAACCGGTATGAGGTGGTTCCGTCGATAGGGTCGATGATCCAGCAATGACTGGCCCCGCCCAGCGTGGTTCCACCCTCTTCGCCGATGATGCCGTGATCCGGATAGCGATCGTTTATCTGTTCCCGCAAAAACATCTCCACCTGCCTGTCGACCCGCGTTACGATCTCCCTGCCGTGCTTGTATTCGACATCAGCATCCTGCAGTTTAACCTGCTCGGCCCTGCATATCTCTCCCGCCTCCCGTATTCGCGACAATAAAAATTCACGCATGGGTCATCCCTTCGCTCTTTGATTGTTCAGACGACCTGCCAGGCCACTATGTCGGTTCGTCCTTCTTGAGACTCCTGCCACGCAGATGTCTTCGCCGGCCACCATCGTCAGGCTCCTTCTGGCCCTGGTCACTCCGGTGTACAGCAGTTCACGGCACAACACCTGGTTGTCGGCGTCCGGCAGCACCAGGGTCACATGGCCGAATTCAGAGCCCTGCGCCTTGTGGATGGTCATTGCCCATGCGGTTTCAAAGGCAGCGATACGGCCGGGCGGATACTGCCGCAGACGGCCGCCGCCCTCGAACCACACCCGCAGCTGGCCGCCTGCAGCAGGGTCCGGAAGACAGAGGCCGATGTCGCCGTTGAACAGCGACAGGGCATGATCATTGGCTGAAATCATCACCGGTTTGCCAGCATACCAGCTGCCGTCGCCAGGTATCAATCCCCTTTCGGCGAGCCTCAACTCCACCCTGCGGTTTATTTCGGAAACGCCCGACCGACCTTTGCGCAACGCGCACAATACCATATGCTCCCCGAACCGCCTGAAGAGCTGCGGATAGTCGGCGGGACCCTGAACCTTGCCCACGTCACGCAGGAATTGCTCACAACGACCATATACATCGTCAAGCCAGTTCCTTCCTGCATGCCTCACATCAGGCGATTCCCGTCCAGTCAGCTGCGACCACACCGCACCCCCGTCTCCGTTTCTGATATGCTCGGCGAGCGACGCGATGGACCGATTGAACCGGTAGCTCATCTCCAGTCGGGCGACATGATCCTCCAGACTGTCGATGCAATCCGCCAGAACCGCACCGGACTCCACCGAGGCGAGCTGATCCCGGTCGCCGATCAGGATGAGCCGTGTTCCGGGCTTCACCGCTTTTGCCAGCCGCCACATCATGGCCAGATCGACCATCGACGCCTCGTCAACCACAATCACGTCGTATTCCAGCGGGTTACCGGCGTGATAACGGGGCTCCGAGCTGAATCTGGCCATGCCGAGCAGCCGATGCAGGGTGACTGCATCGCCGGGGAAGGCGTCCGCCAATGATTCGGCCAGCTCGAGCCGATCGCGCTGGGCGTGAATCGATTCGTTCATCCTCATCGCCGCCTTGCCGGTCGGGGCTGCCAGACCTATTTTCAGATCCGGGCCATATTGTTCGAGCAGCAGCTGGATTATCTTCACGATCAGCGTGGTTTTGCCGGTACCGGGTCCGCCGCTGATGATGCACAGCCCACGGGTCATCGCGATCGCGATCGCCTGACGTTGATGACGATCGTAATCAAGGCCGGCGGGAGCTGACAGACCGGCACCGGCCCCCCCGCTGGCAACGGGTGCCTTTGTCATCGCCAACAACGCTTGGGCCAGCTCCACCTCGTAGCGGAAATAGCGCCCGAAATAGAGCGCCTCATCGGACAGCACCAGCGGCGCCTGGGCCTCTTCTCCGACGAGCGGGCTTGTCCTGATAATCTCGCGTTCCCCGGCACCGAGTCCGATACGGGTGTGGCCCTGGGCGAGTGCCGTGGTCAGGCGCTCCACCGCCTTCCTGAATATCGGCTCCCGCTCCGCGTCGATGCCGGAGTGGCGCAGCAGCGCCGCCGCCATATAGCGGGCCAGCGGAGCGGCCTCCTGTCCGTCCTGCTGCGGCGTGGCGAGAAATTCAATCACCTTGTCCCCTCCCGAAGCATGCATCGAGTTCGTTTACTGCGGACTCGTCCGGTCTCGCGAAAAACACCCCGCTTGCCGGCCGCCCCGGGTCCATTCCCCGCACAAACAGATACATCACCCCTCCGAAATGCTCCTGGTAGCGGTATTCGCCATGCACGTGCTGCAGCCGCCGGTGGAGCGCCAGGGTGTAGATCCAGTATTGTAGTCCATAGTTGTGCGAGCGCATCGCAGCAAGGAGATCAGGTTCCCGGTAACTCGCCCCCGGTCCCAGGTAGTTGCTCTTGTAATCGACGATGTAATAGCGGCCGTGATGCTGGAAGACGAGATCGATGAAACCGCTCAGATACCCTTCCAGCCGCCTACGGTGAAGACCGGACACCGTCTCTTCATGCTGCAGTATCCGGTTGATGTCGCGGGTATCTATCCTGTCGACATGCAGGGTGAACTCCATTTCTCTCAGCTGACGGTCCGGGCCGATGTCGGCCAGGCTGAATCCGCTGCCGTATCCGCTGCCCGCCTGAAGCGGCGTGGTCACCGTATCGACCAGCAGCCCTGCCAGGGCCTCGGGTTCGATATCGAGCCGGTATCTGCTGATCAGCGGCACCAGGTCATCGACACCGACGCCACCCCGGGCAAGCTGATCGAACCCGAAGGTTTCGAGTGCCTCATGGACCAGGTTCCCGAATCGTACTCCGCCCGGAAAAGGATCATCACGAGTTGTCGCGGGTTGCAGGCCGGTCTCGTCGGCGGCCTTGGACTCGGTATCCAAAAAAGGGTGTGACAACGCGGTCAATCCGGAAAAACTGGTTCGGATCCGGTCGGTAAGAAGCCGTTTTCGTTCATAAATTTTGGCCCTCAGCTCCAGCGTATCAGTCTGCCGAGGGTACCACGGCATCGGCCCAGGTGAGTCCGCCGGCACAGACTGGTAGCCGCAGTGCTCCCGGGTGCCGTAGTTTCTCAGACGCCTCCGCTGCTGCTCAAACGAACATTCGCCGTCGGCAAACAGCAGCCTGCCCAGCGATACCGCAAAAGACGATCTGCTGGAACCGTATTTTCTGATATGCGCCCAGACCACATAGCAGCGCAACCGCGCGCGGGTCACCGCGACATAGGCGAGCCGCATATCCTCCTCATCCTCTTCCTGGGCGGACAGCAGCTGATGCTCTGCGAAATGCTCCGACCCGAGGTCACAGACCCTTCCCAGCGCCGGGTCATGGCAGGTCACCACCTGTCTGTCGACGGGTCGGCTCGAGGAGTAGTATAGATACGGACAGAAAACGATCTCGTATTCAAGCCCTTTGGCACTGTGCATGGTCACCACATTGACTGCATCACGGTCGCTCTCAAGCCGCAGCTCATCCTCTCTGATTCCCGACGGTTCAGTCAGATTCTGCTGCAGCCGCGCCAGCGTCTGCGCCACCGACAGCCGCTGCTCGTTTCCCTGCTGCTGAATCAGTTCCACCAGGTGCTGGATATTGGTGATGCGCCGCTCAGCCTGGGGCCTGCTGCTCAAATTGAGAAACACCCGCTCGTTCTCCAGCAGCCTGGTCATCATCACCAGCAGCCCCGATTCCTGCCAGCACTGGCGATAGTCGAGAAACCGCTGCCGGTACTGATCCAGCAGCGAATCATCGCTGCTGACCCGATGGAACCGATTGCCGTCTAGGCCGAACCAGTCGCTGCTGATCGCGGTGCGCAGCAAGACCGGATCGGCGGGGTCCGCGACTCCCTGGAGCAGCACCAGCAGTTCCCTGCTTTCCCGGGTTTCAAACACCGGTCGTCTGCTCGACAGGACCACCGGTATGTTGCACCTGCCGAACTCCACTGCAAACCGTTCCGCCTGCCGGTTGGTCCGTACCAAAATGCCGATGTCTCCCGGTCTCACCGGTCTACCTTGGTCTTTCTTGTCGCCGCCGCTTGGCCCGATCGAATATCCGCCGCCCGGACCGATGAGACGCAGGACCTCCCGCACCACCCAGGACATGACCGGTTCTTCCGCCTCGGTCTTCGACCATCCCTCCTGGTCATCCTTGCGGGCCAGCTGACAATAGATCAGGCCAGGCTGCTCCAGGCCCGCACGGGAAAGGTGTGCACCGCTTGATTCCTGTGGGGAACGCACAGGTCGATACGCAGATCCGCCGATTTCATGCCCGTCGAAAAGGCTGTTGACCGCCTGGACGAGGCCCGGAGTCGACCGGTAATTGCAGTCGAGGGTCAGCAGCCGGTCGACCCTGGAGCGCGCCTCCAGGTAGGAGTATATATCGGCGCCGCGAAACCGGTAGATGGCCTGTTTGGGATCTCCGATAAGGTAGAGGTGGTGTGCGCCCTGGCCGAAAATCCGGGAAAAGATCGCATACTGCGCCGCATCGGTGTCCTGGAATTCGTCGATCAGCGCCACCGTGTACCTGCCGCCCACCTCTCCGGCCAGCCTGGCGCCGTCCCGCAGGTCGAGCGCCGTGGCCAGATCGAGGATCAAGCGGTCGAAACTGACCTTGGCTCTCTGGTGAAGGCGACGAGTCAATTCACTGCCGAGATGGCGGGCCAGATCGACGCGCAGTGACAGGATGAGCTGCTCCGCCGCAGATTCGTACTCTGTGCCAACCCCCCGCGGCAGCGCCCAGCCTTCCACCAGAGCCTGCCTCTCGTCCGCAGACCTGATCCGGTTTTTATTGATGGCCTCGACAAGATTTTCGATACGCAACCTGGCAATAATGGCAGGATCAGGCGACGCCCCCTGCACAAAACACGTATTGATGGTGTCCAGCCACTGCGCGTAGCCGGAGCTCACCTCCTTTTTGAAGTATCCGCTGGAAACCGCCTCCTTCAAGTCCTTGCCCAGCAATTCGCCCTGCTCCCGCCACCACGACTGCAGAAGGTCCCGTGCCTGATCGAAGGCTCGGCACGCCTCGGTGAACGGCACCGCATCGGGCAACAGGTGAGTCAACCCCGTATCGGCGCCGACGACAGACGAACCTAATGACTTGAGTTCCGGATATCTGCCGACAATAATCGAACCATACCGCCGATCGATGTTATACAGGGTGCTGCGCCAGAAATCCTGGAGCAGCTCGATGCGCAGCAAGGAGGTATCGGCAACCAGTTCCATATCGAACAGATGACCGCTCTCCAGCACCTGTTCGGTGAGAACACGCTGGCAGAAAGAATGAATGGTATGGATCGAGACCGCATCGATGTCGAGCAGGGCCAGGTCTATCCGTTTCTTTGCCGTTTCCTGGTCTTCGATCCGCGACGCCCACTCGCGCAGCACCTCATC